>NZ_JBUXLH010000004.1:0-145399 GCF_055193055.1 Moraxella sp. I5G
GGATATTAATAAAAATCTAGCTTTTTGAGGATTATTAGCTAAAAACTGTTTGATTTCAGCTTTATTTTTAAATACTTTAGTAATTCTTAATACGGATTTGTCCATACCAAGAATTTTATTACCGTTATTATCAAATACTTCTAACCCAACTGGCATATTATCTCCTTACCATAACCCTAAACGCACACGTAGTGTATTATTGGCGTCATACACCAAAAGCACACTGTCTTTAATCTCAAGTCTCGCACCCGATTGTGCTGATTTAAAATGCCCGATGTTAGCAGACAACGCCGATAAGCTATTGATACTTGCTTTATTGATTTTGGCAATGTCAATTGAGCCGTCTTGGATAAATGCGCTCTTAATGTAAGTACCAGCTGGCACTCGTACACCATTGAGCATCTGTGGACTGGTTAGCACCACAAACGGCGTAACGCCCTTGCCACCTGTGGGCGGTGCAATGTAAAACTTATTAGCATTAATCGCAAAATCAATCACCCCATTATTGCCAGCCAGTCCAATACCGCCAACCACACCCCCTGTCTGCATTTTTAGCGTCCATTGAGCTTGTAAGCCGTTTAGACTTTGTGTGTGCTGCTCTATGCTTGCTGTTTGTCCGTTTACAGTAGTCTGTAGTGTTTTGACAGTTTGAGCGATAGCACTATCTTTAGTTGCCTGTACTTGTTTAAACTCGTCAATCAGTGCGTCATTATCTTCCGGCGCAGGCGTGTAGTCTGTGGCGATTGTGCCAAACTCAAGTTTTGGGTGTTTAAACTCATACTCACTATCATCCCACCACTCAAAACGTACATATAAATACTGCAAATCGTCTGGCGTAATTGTGCCTTTGATTGAGTATCTAGTCCACTGATTGTTAGGGTTTACATTGCTACCCAGCTGATTATCGTTAAACCCGCGCGTTAGCCCTTTGCGTAATGCTAAGCTGATTAACTTGTCTGGCGTTTGCGATACACGGCGGATTGATACAGACAAAACAAAATCTCGACTAGTGCCTAGCCACTCAAGGGCTTTTGCTTTATCAATATGGATTGCAAGGTGTTTCCAGTCTTGCGTATTGCCAGCAATGCGTACCACCTCGCCGTCGTGGTACTTTTGGGTTTGTCCGTTATGGCTAGCTACTTGCCAAGCTCCTCCCATCAGTCTAGTATTAGGCAGTAAGTTACGCCCACCAATGCTTAGGTTATTAACCTTGTTGTCAAGGTTTGTATAACTTGCGCTCAACTGTGATTGTGCAGTGGCTAGCGCCTGCTTAGTGTCGTTTGCCGTGCGCTCAACAGTAGTAATACGGCTTGCATTGCCATCTACTCGGCTATTTAGCTGTCTTAAACTCTCTGCATGCGCTCTGTCGGCAGCTGCGCGTGCGTTTTGCTCGGCAGTTAAAGCCGCTTGAGTAGCTTTGCTGGCATTGAGTGCGTTATACTCCGCTTGCAGCTGACTAATGCGTTGAGCTGTTGAGCCATCCTTATCACTAATGGTTTTTTCCAGTTGCCCAAGTTTTGCGCTTGTCTGCCGGTCCGCCGCTTTGTACTCGCTATCCATCGTATCAATACGCTGTGATAATGCTTTGTCTGCGTTAGTAAGCGTTTCGCGCAGGGTGTTCATGTTGGCGTTGGTTTGCGCAAAGTCTTGTTCTGTGTCTTCTGGCGCAGGCGTGTAGTCTGTAGCAACTGAACCAATCTCAAATTTGATTTTGTCAATGCGATTAACACTTTTACCCGTGTTGGGATATGCGTAAACATTTAAACTCCGGTTTGTCGTCCTATCCCCTGTGTACGTATGGTTTTGCCATTTAAATTTGGCTTGGTAAACACCATCTGCAACCTTTTTAAGTGTCGCAAGCTCACCATAGCCAAAAGTGTTAAATACCCCCCATTCGGTGCGGTCTGCTCCAAGCTCGCCCCATAAAGTTACAATCACATCTTGTCCAAAATTAGGGGCTTGGGTAATGTTAAAGCTATGAGCATAATTAGCATTGTTAATATTGGTGCGACTGTTACGCAATAAGTTACGCCCACCGACTGCCAAATTATCAAATCTTGCATTGAGCTGGTTTTGAGCCGTTGCCAACGCTTGATTTGTATCGCTTGTGGTGCGTTCAAGAGTGGCGATTTTGCTCTCAGATGTGCCAACTCGTCCGCTCACGCCTTGCACCGCGCTTTCAAGCGTGCGGATTGCTTGGCTGTTGGCATTGTCGCCACTGGCTCGGGCGGTTTCTTCTCGGGCAAGACGGGCGGTTAAGTCCGTATCAGACTTTTTATAGGCACTATCTAACGCGCTGATACGCTGTGATAGAGCCGTGTTGTTGTCACTGATTGCTTTTTCAGCATTGGCAAGTTTAGCATTTGTGGCGGTGTCGGCTTGTTTGTAGGCGGTATCAATCGCACTAATCCGCTGACCCAATGCACCATCAGCATCCGCTCGTGCCTGTTGTTCGGCGGTTAGGTCGGCTGAGCTTGCTTTGGTGCTTAATTCCGCCCCTGTTGCCATTTTTTCCCATGCCGTCCATGTTGTGCCAGCACGGGTTCGGCGGTAGGTGGTATTGGGGGCATTATCCGCCCATGCCGTCTGTGTGATACGGTCAGAGCGTGGCACATCAACTATCAGATACACCCACGCATTAACAGGGCTGTTGGTTCTTGCCCCTGTAATAAAGTAATTTCCTTGTGCGGTCAATGTGTTTAGGTCGGTGGTGGTAGTGAGCGTTTGCCAACCAAATTTACTGTTCATCCGCTCAATAGTAGTGGCTTGCCCTGCCTGTGTCTGCCTAATCGCCGTAATGTCGCTTGTCGCTTTATCCGCCACAGTTTTAAGCTGGCTGTATTTTTGAGCAAGTTCACCTGTCGTTACCCCAAGCTCACGGATTGATGATGTATGATTACCCATAGTTTGTACAAGATTGGCGATTTCTTGGGTTTTGGCATTGTTTGCATTTTGCAAAGCAGTAATATCACGAATTGCTGATGTGATGCGGTTACGCTCGGTGGTGATGTTGGCAACTGCTGTTTGTAGAGTGCTTTGAGCAGTCTGTAAATGACGCTCAGTGGTGGCAATCTTAGTATTTAGCGTGGGTAGCTGTCCATTGATGGCACTGATGGCACTTTGCAGACTTGGAATTTGCCCTTTGATACCGTTTAATCCACTCTCAATACCACCAATTTTACCAATCGGCGTGCGTAACGTCTGGTCAAGATGACTATCACGGATTTGCCCTGAGATGATGTCCAGCACTTTATCGGCTCGTGCCTCGGTTGTGCCAGAAGTCCACGCTGTCCAATCGCTGGCATTACCCAGCTTATCCACAATGCGCGCGCGGTAAAACTGCGTCAGATTGCCTTGCAAGCCTGTAATCTCGTGCTTATTTGTTGGATAAGCAAACTGTCCAAGTGTTGCAATGTTTGAGCGACCATCGGGGCTGACTTGTACCTCAGTATAATTAGCGTCCTCACTGCCTTTGGCATGCGTCCAGCTTACCACCATGCTAAACAAGCCACCGCTGGCATTGATTGCTGTTGGCTTGGGCGGTCTGCCTTGCTTGCCAGATATAGTGGTTAATGTGCTATTGGTATAAGTAGATGCGTCATCAAAAGCACTGACAGCTGCAACTCTAGCTTGATAACTGCCAGCATAAATACCCTCAATATCCAGGCTTGTATTCCCTACCGTTACAGTTTGCCAGACTCCATCACTTTTACGCCACTGTACAATGTAGCTTGTCGCGCCTGCTACCTGCCCCCAAGAGATGGTAAGAGTGGTTACAGTTTGCCCTTGCTCAATGCGTTGCTTTGATGATAATAGTACATTTGTTGGCGCTTTGATTGTATCTGGTTCAATTAAACTAATTGCTGTTGGTCTTACATCAGTATCTTCATCAACGGCTTTGTATTTTTGTGGCTCATATTGTATAGCGGTAATGTCAAAGCTACATTCATCACGTTGCCCAATGCGTATTACTCTAAATTTCATCAAACGCAAATCAGCACTATCCAATGACCAAATATGCTCAACGCTTGCAAATTCAAAAGGTGCAATCACCGTTATTTTATCATTGTTAATAGCCGTTACTTGGCGATATTCAGCTTTGCCATTTGTGCCGTTAATAACAAGCGTATCACCAGCTTGCACTGTTTTATTAATTGTTCTATCTATAGTAATTACCTTGCCATTTATAGCTATAATTCGACCACCATTAGCGCGCCCCGCAAACAGTTCGTCAGATACATTGATTACATCACCAATCTGCGGTATAAAGCCGTCAAGTCCAACCGAAAAGCTCACTTGTCTAGTTTCTAAACTTTCGGCCATCAGCGCCCAACGTCCAGCTCGTTGAGCTTGACCTTGTGATGTACAACCAAAAGCCGATAAATCTAGGGTCTTAATCCCACGTTTAGCGATTGCCATATCGTTCTTAACGATTTCATATTCTGTTTTAAAATCGTTTTCTGGATTATCCCAAGCAACTTTAGCAACTGTATGACGGTCTCTATCTCGCGTGCCCGTGTAGCTAAAATGACCGTTAATCACATTGGCGCGTGCAAAAGTGTAAACTGCATCCTTTGGAAAATCTCCATCAACCACAACCTTTCGACCGTCCCAATAACTAAGCGCTCTAAAAATACCTGCTAGATTTTGCAAAACCTCATATGCATCCATTTTGTTTTGTAGATAGACATTACAAGTAAATCTTGGCTCTTGACCGCCTTTTCCGTCTGAAACCTTTTCATCACAATACTGCCCTAGTCTGTATAATGACCATTTATCAACCATCTGTCCATCAAGCCTGCTTCCAAGTCCATATCGTTTAGCAGTACAAATATCATAAAAAACCCAAGCTGGATTGTTGCTATACGCCATTTTAAATGCGCCATCCCATAACCCAATATATTCACGCGTATCAGGATTGTAATTGCTTGGCACACGAATAATCATTCCTTTTAGTCGTGCAGCAACCTTGGCAATATTACTAAATGTTTTTGCATCATACTCAAGACCTAATAATGCAGTGTTTGGATAACGCAGTTTGGCATCAATAATTTCAGTAATTGCCTCAACATGCATCGTATCACCAATCATGTCATTATTAGCATTTTCTGTTAGCCGTCTAACTCTAACCTGCCACTTCTTTCCTTTTGGCAAATCAATACGATGCGATTTTTTATACCCTTGGCTTGTTTTATCATGTATATAAGTTTTTAATACTTCGTTATATGCGCCATTTTCTGTCTGTACATCAATAGCGTAATCAATGCGATATGCGCCAATATCCCCATTACTTTCTTGTTTGGCGA
Source organism: Moraxella sp. I5G (assembly GCF_055193055.1). Classification (NCBI taxonomy): domain Bacteria; kingdom Pseudomonadati; phylum Pseudomonadota; class Gammaproteobacteria; order Moraxellales; family Moraxellaceae; genus Moraxella; species Moraxella sp. I5G. The sequence goes on from NZ_JBUXLH010000004.1 coordinate 5,307, forward strand.
TGCGTCCAAAAGATAAACGGATGCGAAATGCTGAAAGCTCTGCGCCTTTAATCTGTTTGACAAATGGTCTATCGTGGCGAAGTTCTACATTGACGTTAATCTCGTTCTCTACAGATGAAAAGCCTGCAATATGTGTTTGGTCGTTTGTTCCCGACCTAAACTCATAACGCACGCCTGCAAAGTTAGGCTGTCCGCTACTATTAACAATTGGCGTACCATCTAAGCGTATTGATTTAGCACCATCCGCCAAGCCGTAAACCTCACCTTCTGACAATCCATATAAAATTCTTACCATGCTAGTGTTAGCAATGGTATCTTTAGCGACAATAGGTCTTCGCTCCTTGCCAGCTGTTTTCTTAAAACCTTTTATTTGCATAGTTATCCCTGTTTTGTGCTATACATCCTGGGTGTAGATGCCAGCAGAACAAATAAATCCACCTACATCTCGCTCACCATAAAGAATAGGTACAGCGCTTCCTTGAGCTACTGTCGTAACTGCTCCACCAAAACCATAGTTGGGGCGATTACCATCAGGATTGTTTGGCTCTTGCCCTTGAGGTGTTGGCATAAGTAAGGTGGTAATACCACCCACTAGCAATCCAACGCCAATTCCGATTGTTGCTGGACCACCAAAACCTAACATACCAGCGCCTATTAACACCACGCCTGCTACAACTTGCAACCATCCCATTGCTTTTCCACCTGCGCCAATTATTTTTGGTACAATATGGATAATTTCTTGACTAGTAATATTGTCAAGTTGTTGCTCACCAATGTTGTCTTTAGCTCGCTGTTTGCCACAAAATACCGCAAATTTATAGCCAAAACGCTCACTTTTAAGCATAAACAAACGAAATTCTGGCATCTGACAAGCTAGCGCATGACATGCTTCTTTTGGACTTTGTACATCCAACGTAAACTCCTTGCCAAACTTTTTAGCTAATATGCCATACAGTTTAATTGTTTTCATCTGTACTCCTGATAAATTTCTTGTGTCTTACAATCAAAGCTGTTCTTTTTCGCCATTCCTGTCCGTACACCTCACGCACTGACAGCTTGCCATATGGATGATGCAAAACAATATCCTGACCAATGCATGGATTTTGCTCACTGATTAATGTGCCATCACCAAGATAAACCAATGCATGATTAACATGGTGCGTCCTACCTACTTGGCACAAGATAACATCATGTTTTTGTAGGTTATCAACTGGATAAAAACCTTCTTTTTTAAAGTTCTCCAGATATAACGATGGGCTGTTTGGGTCCTCCCACCACGCATCTAGGCGTGGATAACCACTAAGTTCTATATTACATTCACGCCAAAAGTAATCTTGTATTAAGCTGTAACAATCCAACACACCATGCGCATATTCGCGACCCACTAAGGGTGCGCTAAAGGGTGCAGGCGTGTAAATGGCAATGCTGCTATCAATAGGGGTAACTGCACAAATAACCCAATCCACACCATGATAAGCCATTGCGATTTTGTCAGCCATTGAAGGCTCTGGCGTACCATTTGGGTGACTGTGTACAATTGCCTGTATCTCGCCCAGTTCTGATAGTTTAATCAAATCATTAGGGTCTATTTCAAACATGTCATTACCAACAGCAATGTTGTTGCATGGATAATAAGCATCGCCAATAATTACACCGCAACATTCTTTGGGATAAGTTGTACGAGCATGATTAATGATACTAGATTGTAGTTGCTGCTTTAGCATATACCCTCACTTAAACCAAAGAACTTGCTGGATAGCCGCCAAATGACCCTTCATTGCCTCTTAATTTACAATCTGACAATCTTCCTGGACACACATCAAACATTCGGTTGTCTGTTGGGTTGCCATTGGCCGTAAACATCTTTGTGCCAATATAACCACACTCCTCACCACGATAACGCCCACACACCGCCCAGTTGCAAAAGCTATTTACTTCACGCCCTGGCAATTGCCAGTTCTCAAAATCAACCAAATTGGACAGCTCAAAAACGACCTCTCTTTCATCCTCATCGGTTTTTTGCTCGATAATCCAAACCTGTTTTTTATACTCATCTGATTGTCCAGCTAAATATCTATCAGTAGTTGTAATAATAGTAAGTTTTGCACCAGCAAAATCTGCAAAACGCAAACAAAAGGCTGAAATGGCTCCTTGTAAATCACCCAAGCGGTTTGAGATACGCAACTTTGGCATGCTTGCTTTACCATCACCACGCATCTCTAAACCTTCGGTTGTAATTGAAATGGGTGTATATTGCTGCCCATGCCAAGAAATCACACCTCCACCTTGATGGCCGTGGAAGCGATAAATCTCACCGCCTAGAGGTGTGGCATCAAGCTCATACAACGTAATTAGGTTGATTACGGATAGTTTTTGAACATCAGAAACAAGCGCCATTGTTGCCACTCCTTACTCTTCTTGAGCTTTAGATGATTTAACCGCCTTTGGCTCTCGGATTGTACCGCCTTTTAACACACCATCTGTTTGAACAACTTTATGCAATACACTCGCATCAACAACTAAATCTTTATAATCAGATAAAGTAACTGTGATATACCCCACAGGTTGCTTGCCGTGTTTATAAGCGCGTTCACTCACATAACTTGCAAACGTAACTAATATGGTTTGACTGATAAAACTAGTTTGCTGTGAAACTGGCAAATGATAAGATGCAACCGCACCTGTTTGTTCGTCTTCAGTTTCAGAAATAATTGCCAATTCTAATGCTTGATTTGCTTCGGTCATACGACCCTCCTTTACGTTGCTTAAAACACCCCTAATCGTGCTTAAGTAGATTTATTAAAATTAAAATGATTAAAAAACAATGATTTACTATATTTAACTTTCTGTAATTAGCGTCGCTTAAATCGTGCTTAGCGTCGCTAAAAAGCTTGTTTTAACTTAAATTGTATTGTCCACACACTAGCTCCAACATGGTTTCTTGTAATGTCTTCAACGCATCGCACTTTAATAGTTGGCTCGCCTTCTACTGGCGCAATGGTAAAAACCTCCACATTCTTTGTTGAGATTAAAAATCTATAAATTTCATCAATAATAGGCTTTTTATCAGTAATACTCGCCTGCCATGCTTTACTAATATTATTAATCCCAAAAGATGCTGCTTGCTCATAACCATCACCAAAACGCACGAATTGAGTGCTAGCCGTGGTGGTTTCGTTGCTGTTTTGATTTAGTTTCCAGCCAAAATGTCGCATATTTACCCCAAAAAAAGAACCCGCGTATAGCGGGATATATTAAAACTAAGGATTATCATGTTGTATTATTGCAGTAAAAATTAACGTCTTCTGCTTAAAGGATAACCTTGTCGTTGATGCATAATAAACTCTTGCTGGACACTTGAGCGAACCTTGTTTTCAATAAACTTACCAATAGTAATCATGAAATCTCCGTTAGGTTGCTGTTCAACCTGTGCCTGATTATTGGTGTAGTTGTTAATAATAACATTGGTTACGCCTTTGGTTTCTTGATAAGTGCCTTTGTTCATCTGTTCTAGCTGACTGCGATATTTAACAGTGTTTTTAGCATTGATGACATACTCTTGCCCATGCACCACGCCTGCCACATCATTGACACCAGCATTGCCAGTATAACCACCGGTTCTAAAGCCTCTTAGATTAACCGCAGAAATTAAATTAACAAATGATGTGCTTTGCGCTACAGCTTTAGCTGCAGCTGCCAACTTAGCCCAGATAGAACCAGGCGTTTCAGCAAATGCACTTGAGCCTGCCTTATAAACCTCCATTGTGGCTTGCGTAATGTAAAACGCTTTACTGATACGAAACAGCTCTTTGTAGGTGCTGGATTGCTCGCCCAAAACCACCTTACCAAGGTTGGAAATTGCCCCAAAAAACTGACCCGCTCCGCCTAATGTAAGTTGCGTCATTGTCGCTAGGTGCTGCTCTTGCAAAGCTCTTTCGCGTTCTTGATACTCAGCAAGTGAAATCAACCCAGCTTTACGGTCTTGTTCGAGGTCTTCAGCCATCTGCTTTCGATGGTTTTTAATGGTTTCAAAGTTTTTGATTAGCGACCCAATCTCACTACCAACCTCAACATAAGCACCCGTAACATCACTGGATAAATTAAGCTTAAATGCTGAACCATCAATCAAACGCTCCCTTAGCTCATTAAATTCCTTGAGAGCATCTATACGACGATTGTAATCAGCAACTTCAGACTGGTATTGCTTATTGTGGCCATCTTTATCTAGGTCATATTTAACTCCAGCATACTTATCTTTAAAGTTAAGAGAAATGTGTCGCAGGCGGGCATAATCAGCGACTGTATCTGAAAGAACTTTATTTCTTGTTTTTTCAAACTCATTAATCTCATACTGATACTTCGCCTTAATTGCCTGCTCTTCCAACTCCCTAACTTCATCAATCAGGTCTTCACGCGCCGCCAATTCAGCCAATGCAATGTTTGTTCTAGCAACAATCTTTTGGTCTTCGGTCATGTTGAATTGGTAAATTTCAAAATCATAATGTTGCTTCGTAAAGTCATGTTTTAACTCTTCAAAAGCAATTAACCGTTCATATTTAGCCTCAGTGGACTTTATCCACGCCTGCTTATCTTTCTCGGTTAATTCATTATTTAACTGAATCTTACCCGTCGCAATGTCTTGTTCAAGTTTTAAACGCTCTACTGCAGTTTTACGCCAACCATTAATTTCCAGTTCTTGCTCTCGCAAATGCTGCATTGTTTCAGCTGTTTTTTGCGCGTGTTTTTGACCCTCTGCATTTTTGTATAACGCTTTTTCTTCAGGTGTTAAATCAATATTAGTATCAATTTCAGCTTGTTTTAACTCAAGTTCTTTGGCTAGCCTATACCAAACATCCCAAGTGTGTGATTTGGTTTCAAACTCCAATAGTTTATCTTGATAACCCGAATACGCTTTCCATTGATTCGCCAACTGTGTTTTTAATTCAGTTATTTTTTCTGTATCGCCAGCCCAAAGCCGCTCAATTTCTGCGCTTTTCTCCTGATACTTAATGTATTCGTTTTGACGTTTGGTGTTTAAATCACCCAGTATGTCGCGGCGTTCACGGTCAATACGTTCTTGCTCTTTGCGCTGTTGCTCTAAGTAATGCTGCTCTGCCTTAATAACATCATTAGGGCTTTGGTTAATTTTTGCACTACCATTCATAAACGCCAAATAGCTACGTACATTTTTAACGTAATTTTGAGTCTCTTTAAAAGGTGGAATACCTTTGTGCTTTTTAACATTGCCCTCGCCTGCATTATAAGCTGCGATAGCCTTATTCCAATCACCGAACTCTTTATAAAGATAACTTAAGTATTTAGCAGCCGCCTCTGCTGCTTTAAGTGTGTTTCTTTCTTGCCCGCCAATACCAAACCTTTTAGCTGCTGCAGGCATGAACTGAAATTCACCTTTTGCGCCCTTTGGACTGGTTGCATTGGCATTTCCGCGACTTTCTTGCATGCTAACTGCCGCCAGCAAACCTTGAGGCAGACCATATCGACTTTCAATATCAGAATAATTATAATCCCTAGCGTGGCGCAATACAGTTGCATTCACCTGTGCAGGTTTGTACTTATCGCTGTCTTTGAGCTCCTTTTGCTTCTTCTCCTTATCCTTTTTCTTGGCATCGGTATTTTGATTTAATGCACGCGTATTTGCCTCAATTGGTTTTGATAAATCCACTGTTGGCATCTGCTTTTGGGCTTGCATTCGGTTTGCTACACTATGTGCGTATTCGTCCACCATTGGTATGGTAACGCCCATCATATCAGCAATATTAGCACCTAACGTTTTCCCCTCTACTGTAAAATAAGGCATGGGTTGAGCAGATACACGCATGCCAACAACATTAAGTTGTGGCAACTGAACATTTATACCAACATTAGACAAGATTCCATTCATGCCCATAATTTTTTGATTGATTGCTTGTGCAACCATATCCAAAGATTCAGATAAGGCATTGATTACATGCACGCCTGCTGATTCAGCAATATTACGTAACCAAATAAACGCATTGGCGCTACCTCTTACTGCTTGCCAAACACCATTGCCCATCCATTTAAAAAAACCGCCCAATGTTGCGGTAATAGACGCAACAACGCGCATTATCGCCTGTACAAGCCCCAAAAAGCCTTTTTCGGTATCTTTAAAAAATATATTAAAGGAGTTTGATGACTGCTTATTGCTGTTTGTAAAATAGGCAACAATATCTGAAGCAACAGCGCCAGTCAGCTCAAGCAATCCACTTAATCCTTTAGTTGCTAGGTCAAACAAATCTTTAAAAAGTATGCCTGTAGTGCCCAGCACATCATCAAGCCCATAAAATGCACCTGATACCGCAAGAACAGCAGTTGCCAGCAATACAAATGGGTTTGCTTTTACAACGGTATTAAATACACGCATAGCAACACTAGAAACAGCTACTCTGCTAGCAAATTGTACAAATGCCAACCCAGCTGTAGTGATTGTAACTTTAGCCAGTGTATCAAAGTTGTTTGATATGCCACCAATAGCTTTTGCAATTGCTCCACTCAATCCTGTGGTATTATTAATAAATTCATGGACAAACTTGTTGTAGTTATTTTTGGCAATACCAAAAGCTTGTGCCATTGTAATTGGCATGCTGTCAAACATCTTTTGCAGGCGTGGTGTAGCATCAGATAGTGCCTGATACATTACTTCAGCGGTGATTTTTCCCTCTTTGGACATTTCACGCACTTCATGGCGTGTTTTTTTGAGCTTTTCAGCCACTAAATCCAAAAGTATTGGGGCATTTTCAGCGATAGAACGAAATTCGTCGCCTTGTAGTATGCCGGATTGCATGGCTTGACCCAGCTGTAATAAAGCTGCTGCCTGCTCCTGCGCAGACTTGCCACCAACGCCCATTGCCAAACTAACAGCATTGGTAAACCTTAATACCTCTTCCTGTGATTTACCCAACTGGCTTAATGAGCGGGCAGAGTTGGTATAAAGACTAATCGTAGCTTGTAGGCTGGATAGATTTTTATTGGCCATCTCATGCAGGCGTGCTTGGATAACCTGATACTCTTCGGCAGACTTGGTTACTAGCTTAATCTGGCTGTGCAGATTTTGCATGTTATCCGCAGTCTTAGCAATGCTAAGTGCTGTTGTAATGTAAATACCCCCAACCAACATGCTTTGCAGGCGTGTTAATGCCGCTGTTGCTCCATGTGCACCTGTGGTTAAGCGATTAATAATGGTTACGTTGTTGTTGATGGTTGCGCCAAAGCGGTTAAAGTTATTGGTAACACCACTTGCACTGGTGGCAAGATGATGTAGCGCGCCTGCTGACCGATTGGCACTAGCGGCAACGCCATTTAGACCATTTGCAGCACCTAGATTGTTTAATAACCTTGCCGTATTTGTTCCGGATGTTTGCAAGCTAGTTAATCGCTGCTCTAACCGTCTGATGGACTGTTCGGCATTGTTTACATCAACAATAATACTAAGCCGTGATGTTTGTTCCATTTTTACCTTTCATCCATTAAAAAAACCGCCAATGAATAACATTAGCGGTTTGTCTATTAATTGGCTAAACTAGCCAGATTGTCATTTTGTATTAAAGTTTTTAATGACTTTGTATTTGATTGTTTGGTTGTTGGCATCAATCACTTCAAGTAGTGCTCCCTTATAGCCAATTTGATTTGATTGCGATAAATCATATTCTACATCATTATTAAAAGCTGGTCGTGCCAAATTACTACTAAACTCACGATAAGCAATATTTATTTTATTACCAACTTTTCCGTTATAAAGTAGTGTTTGCTGAAAGCTGTTATCATTTGTTGTAACCGCCAGATTTCTTTTTTCAAAATTTAACCCAGCTGTGCAACCAACTGCGACATTAAATCCATTAATAAAACAAATGGCATTGTCAGATTTTCTTAACGCTAGCACCCCTAATGCTGACATTGGAGCGCCACTGATACCGCCCAAATATTTGACCGTGCCGGCATCAGCCCCAGCCATTGTTGCAAAGTATTCAAACCCATCCTTTTCGCCAGACTTTGGGAATAATCCTTGAGTAACGCTTGCCCCCAGCCCCAGTTTTTGAGTGGTTGGAACATATAATGCTTGCCGTTCGGTAGCGGTCCCTTGAGTTAGTAGCTCATCACCCAAATTAGCAACGTTAATACTACCAATGGGCGGCTCGCTAATTTGTCTGGTAGTTGGTGAATAATTTGTTACGGGCGTGCTGGCACACCCAGCCAAAAACAAAACTAATGTACTAACAAGAAATAGATGTTTCACAAGCAAATTCCATCAAAACAAAATCACCTAAATCATATCAGTATAGTAACAACTTAGCAAGTATTTGTTACAATTTAGCTTAAAGCCATTGTTAAATACTCATCATCAATTGCAAAAACACAAGTGTCTAGCAATTCACGCCCTAGTATAACTGGGTGAGCTGCTAGAACGTTGGTTATATCCTCAACGCTTAGAGGTAGAGCAACAATACTCATACCGCTAATATAGCGCCTTGACCGATTAGCCAGTAAAAATGTTCTTATAATCAAATCAACTGCCCAATCAGTTTCCGCCTCGTTGGGTATATCCACGCCAACATAATCCATGACTTGTCTATCAAAATCGCTTATCTCTTGGTAATTTGTTTGCCATCGCCATCTTTGGACTGCTTTTTTTTAAGCGCAACGATTTCTTCAGTTCGTTCTTTAGCAAAATCTTGTGAGCAAGCATAAACCCATAAGGCGAACGTATCAACACCACCCAATTGATTACCTACCATTATCAGGTTAGCACCATTTGGTTCAAGTGGTTTATTTTCTCCATTTTCTTCAATTAATACATTCCAATCCGACAATAAATGTTCACCAATTGAATAAGCATAGGCTTCACCTAGAGTCATCTGTTCGTCGGTAAAACCAGATAGGTCGCTTGCAGTGATTACAGGTCTTGAATTGTTTATTCGGGCAACGGTTTGTCCGATAACCTCGGCTGCTTTACGATAATTTGGACGCGTTTCAGGGTAAACTCTTACCACGATGCCTGTATCACCATAGGTATATTCTTTGGTTGCATCGTCATCGTTTTTGTTTAAATTTTGTTTATTAATAATAAAAGCCATTTTTTTATCCTGTTATTTTAGTTAATGTTGGTGCTTGCTCAACTACTGTGTAATTTAAAGTCTGTTTAACCAAATCGTTCATTCCGCCGCTTGGGGTCTCGCCTGCCGCTTGCGCTTTTGGAATAGCTAACACATACTTTGAGCCATCGCTAAATTTAAAGGTTGCCTCAATTGCGATGGTTGCGCCAGTCATCTGTTTGTTTACAATCTCTTGAGCTTTTTTGCCATAAGCTAGCGTGATTGAGCCACTCATCTTGGCCATCATCTCTAACAGCTTGCCAGCAAAGATACCATCGCCCAAACATTTCTGAGCTTGTATATTGTTATCAAGCTCAAAACTAAACTCGGTTACACAAGCCGTTCCTTTCGTTGTAACTCCGTCAATTTTAATGTCTTCAACAGATAACGCCGTTACACGTTTTAGCTCGCCTGCAGGCGTGGGGTTTTTACTAAATGCAGTATCGTTTTGGTTTTTATAATCTGTGCCCATCAGACCAAATTTAGCGGTTGCATAACCACTATCACCAACTGATAAGCTAAATGTGTTTACTCGGATGCCTCCAAAGTAATGATAAATACCAACATCGGTGTATGCTGTTTCAATTGCAAAGGTTTTGGCCACATCTCCACCAAAGGTTAAAACATTGCCCTGCCATTCATTGCAAGCAGCTGCAGCAATCAAGGTGTCATAGACTTCTTTAGCAAACTCCACCTCAATATCACCCTGCAATGTTCCTGATGTTGGCAGACCCGCCTGCGTAATTCGGCTGTTTGTGATGGTTTCACTTTCGGTGTTTTCAAAACTTGCTGACAGTCCATTTGATTTATAGGGCAGATTTAACCAACCTGTCTTTGGGACTTCTTTGCTTGACTGAACAGCGTAAGAAGTGATAATTTTTGAACCACGACTCATATTTACTCCTGTTTAATTCAGCAATTATTTAAAAAAATAATTGATGATTTTTTGAATTTTGTTCTATATCAAACAATCACTCTACAACAACCCAATCCTCTGCCAACACGTCAGTTTGGCTAGCGAGCCACGGTACAAGTTTATTATCAGCGGTTTTCATGTAAATTGCGTCAATTACAGCAATAGACTGACCTTTTTCATAACCATCAGAGCCTAATTCGTGGCGCGTAGGGTCTCCATAGCAATCATTGACTGCCTCTGTCACGCATTTACCATCAACTAAAAATAAATACATGCCTTTACCATTCCAACCCTTGCGGCAAACCTTCTTGCCATGCTTAAGCAGACTAATGGCAGTGCCAAAATCAAATATATCTAGTTCTGGGGAAATATTGTCATAATCATCCATTAGATTTTTAACCAAAAATCCATAATGAGACCACATTTTGTCAAAAGCATTTTCATATGCTATTTGTTTGCCGATTTCCTCATCAAAATTCTTAGGGTCTATACATGAGCTTTCACCAGTAAAGACAAACCCATTTTTAACTGTAATTGCACAGTGAGTTAGAGTTCCCGTTAAGCGGGTGTATTCAATCTTATCAATTTCATTTTCCAAAGATTGCTTAGTAATTTTATTCATAAGTTTTTCCAATAATTATTAGTTATAACGATAGGGCAAAATAACATTGTATTGACAAAATTCGTTATCAACCCCGACAAAAACGAGACTAGCAGACAGTAGCTCTAAATTATATATTTGATAATATGATAAATGTTTCCCAAGTTCATCACAAAACTCCTTAATATTTGCTGTGCCTTGATTGACACGGTCAAATACCTGTATCGTTAGTGTTCCAATTTCACGCGTGCACGGCGCGCCTGCTATACCACTGATAAAATTTATACCTGGTATAATATTTGGTCTTATCCAAATGCCACTTGCAGGCGGGATAAAATTTTGGTTCACTCTCGCAACACGTTCTTTGCTAATTTTCTCAAACTTCATCAAATGCGTCATAATCAAACGCTCAATGATTATGTTGTTCATCATCAGACTCCGATGGTTGCCACTGCTGACATAAAGGCATTGTGAAAAACACCAGTTGGTGCTTGTTTACTATGCCCATGCTCAAGGCGCAAAGCATAAGGTAGATTGTTTTGTATATAAATCGTTGGATAAGTGCCAGTTGGCGGTAACTGCATTGCAACACCTCTTGTATTGTCATAAATTGAATAGCTTGGACTGCCAATACTGATATGATGATTATTACGATAACGCCCCGTATCAACAGGGCTTAACATAACAAGATTACTGTACACCACCATAATAAACGTACGATACACTCTATCTAAATCATGTTGCACCACGTTTACAAATAAATTAGGCGGCGTTTGCCATGTTACTGCCATTACGCTCCCCTAAGCTGGATAACAAAACTGGCGCTGACTGGGTCTTGCTGGACCGATACAACGCGCTGCCCATTAATCAAATCATCAACTTTAGGCTCTTGAGTTACTTCATTTTGCAAACAAATCAACTTAACATCGGTCAGTAAGATGCTTTGGCCATCAATTTCAGATTTATTAAAACCCGTGAATACGCCACGCCCTTCATAATTTGCTTGACTGTTGCTAACTGCGCCAATAAGCCAATCTTCATCATTAGATGTTTGAACATTAGCAGCACCCGTAAAACTTTTAACCGCATCTTTTAAATCAGTATCAAATGCAGCTGTCAGCTCTCTTTGTATCTCCTGCTTCATAATCACAACCTTTAAGCCCTTGTTAATAGCGCACTTAGATTAAGTCCCTTTTTAACATAGGGTTCTAACAGTGCATCCGCTATCATCTGTTTTGCGCTGATTGGCTGACCATCTTTACCTTGTGCATAAGTCTTAGATACTGATACATCACCAGCTTTAGATGCTTTGCTTACAACCATGCCTTCGCTTCTACCCGCCATAAACTCGCCTGCAATAAAAGCTTTAGCGAGTTCGATACCTGCCTGTTTGATGGCTTTTGGCACTTCATTATCTTGCACTAATTTAACGCCTTTATTGATGATATAAGCGTTTACAATCAATAAAACACGCTCATCTGCACCATCCACCATCTGTAGGTCATCAAGAGTTAGCATATAACCTTACTCCAAAAACAAAACCGCCCAACTCAATATCGGGCAGTTACTTGGTCATTTAGCTTTTGTTTGTTCCTTTTCTGGTTTCTTAGGCGGCTCATTTTCTGCAACTTCATATTGCTCAACCAAAATATTAGCATCTTTGTATGCCTGCTCAATATGAGGATAATCGCCCACTAGCACCACCTTTGTTGCCGGTGATACAGCATCAAAAAAATCAGGGTTGCGGTAATCGCCGTCCAACCCTTCAATTTTGCCACCATCTGGACTGTAAATTAACATAGTTAAGCCTCCGCAATATCTAAAATCACGCCTGCAGTGTTTTTATTGCTGCTCGCCCATTTTTCCCAGTTTGCTTTAGCGCCCAGGGTGTCCAGTGTTGGATTTGCTCCAGCACTTACTTTATAGCTATAACCCAGGACGTCCAAATTAAATGTACCTTCAGCACGAATGCCGATGCCTAAGTTTACCTGGTCATTGATTTCATAAGCGCGAAATGCTGGCAGTTGGCTATTGGTAATATTAATTGCCCCCGCCTGCAAGCCATAGATTGTATCTTTTTTAGCTTGGTCAGTAACAAGTACAGGGATTCCCATAGTCCCAGGTAAGCCGCCATAAATGACCGTATCTGATTCTTGGTAAAGCTTATCAGAGATTGCCCCGTCGATAATGTCAAAATAACTGTCGCTATCCATTATCCATAATGACAAACGGCTAAATTTATCACCAAAAGCACGCATACCCTTGGTTAATACCTTTTTACCATGTTCAGATAATTTGGCTTTAGCAAGCATGCTGTTGTTTGAACCAACTGCGCCTTGCAGTGCTGCGGTGGCATATTTCCAGTAACCAACAAGCATTGCATCAGCATAATCCTGGCCAACAATGATGCTAAATTCCTCTGGGCTTCGTCCACGTCGTTTAAATGCTTCTTCAGTGGTTTCGTAAGGACCGTATGTAAATGGCACTTTTACACCTACACGCTCGCCCATTGAGATTTTTTTACCCTCAACCTTAGCTACGCTGTTTACATCGCGATGTGCAATATTTCCACCAATTTTATAAAATGTTTTTTTCTCAAAATCGCCTTCAATCATCTCATCGCGCAAAACAATTGCACCATTTGACGCCTGATTGAAAACCGATAAATTATCCTGGAGGCGCTCAAGATAAGCAGTTTGAGCGAGCTCATTGTAGATAATTGTGTCGTTATTAATTGTAGTTCCCATATGCTACCTTTTCTTATTTTGGTAATTTGAGGTATGCCTCAATCCCATTTTGTTTTACAAATTCAGCCATTTGTTTGGCATCCATATCACCACGTTTTAATGTGGCAGGCGTGCGATTTGACCCAGCAGCACCACTGCCTTGGCCATAACTGCCCGCAATTAACGGTTTAAACGCTGCATTGGCACGAAACTCTTGCTTTAAATCATCTAAAGTTAATGCGCTAATATTGCCCTGCAAGTCCAACACACGCACTTTTTGATTCTCGTCAAGTGTTAAACGGTTTTGAATATGTGGCAATAGCACAGCCCCAGACCCTTGCACTGCCAGTTCGCTTGCGATATTTGTCGCAGTTTGTCCAACCGTTAAGTCGTAAATTTGTTTGTGTAATAAATCCGCTTTTTGTTTGTTTTCACTTTCCATCTTGGCGATTTTGTCAAGATAGGATTTTTCTAAAGCTTCAATATCCCCACTTTTCTTGTGTTCTTGATGTTTCTCTTTCTCAAATTGAGCAACCTTTTCCTCAAGCCCACGTCTAAGTTCACGTTCTTTTTTAGTTTCATTTAACAGTTCGGCGTTTTTTTGCTTCAAACCGTCATATTCTGGCAACCCACCAACCTCAAGCTGGTATTGGCCATCATCTTTTTTTGTATAAAGTTTTTGTAAATTTTCTTCCAAGCCATTTAAAGCTTCTTCGTCAATCAAAAAATCTAACATCTTTTATCCTGTTATGTTGTTTTATGATTGCTATTACAGTTATGTTACTAGCAATCGCCCAATCACTACAAAACCTATCAGTAAATAGGTCTGTGGATGACTTATATTTAAGTTAATTTTCAAACACCTGCTCAAACAAAAGCGGTTCTAGTTGTTGCATTTGCTTTAAAGTCAATGGCTTAAAGTTTTTATCTAGTTGCAAATCAGCAAATTGATATGCAGATAAGCCACCTTCACGGAATAATTTTGCACGCTTTTTACCCAAAACTTGGTCTTGAAAACCATCACTTTGAGTTTTGAGCCACTCATAATAAGTCATATTACGAACTACGCCATCTTTACTGGCACGCTTTAGCGGTTTAGTGTCATGGTCATCACCAATAACTGGCACAACCTTTGAGCGACAATTAAAGTGATAAGGTGGATAAACAGCGCTTTTAACTGGCATTATCCTACCGTCAAGACTTCGACAAATTGTACTTGTGCGACCATCCAATGTGGCAACCACCTTAATATTTTTTATCAAATCTTTATTGCTGTTGATAAACTGGTAAGTTGCTTCATTGGATATAATTGCTGTACCTGTGCGCGCTATCGTTGCAGCATTACGCTGTGTGGTATTTAATATGCCATCTTGATAGTTTTTTGCTTTACTACCCCTTATAAACTTAATGAGCTCTCTGTTGGTTAATCCTTTATGATGGGCAAGACGTATTGCGCGCGTAATACGGTCAGCTTGAGTTTCTTTAAAGCTCTTAAGCATTTCATCCAGCGACAACCCAAAAACGCCTTTTAGCTCCAATGGCTTATTTAAAACATCATCGTATAATATCTCAAGCGATTTTGGGGCTGATAACTTGCCTTTTAAGCTTTTATATCGTTGCAGTAGGGCTTTTTGTTCAAATTTATAGCTATCGTCAAAAAATGATTTAAACTCATTTTTGAGCGTATCAATGTAAAGCCCCAAAAGCTCATTAAGTTCATCATTGGTATTTTTAAGCAATTTATTTAGACTTCTTTGATTAAGCTCTGGCAAATCAGTCTTAAATACCGACTTCTGTAAAAATCTATCGATTTCTTTGAGTTTTTGGGTAAATAAATCCACCAAATAAGCCTTGTAACCCTCCACAAGCACTGCTCGTCTAATATCGCTATCATTGTTACTCATCATCAAACTCTAAATGAGGTATATCCGCCTCAATCAATCCTAAAATGTCATCATTGGTTAATTCAGCGTTTATCAGATTATATTTTCGTAAATAATCAAATATAACCTCTTTGGGCGCTAGTCCCGCCTGCACCAATGCAGATAAGTTTTGCAATACGCTTGGCTCAACATCAAGATTTATAAACTCTTGTTTTACTTTGAACAACACCTCTGTCGTTGTCATATTTGACAATGTATAAATGATGGATAACGCTTTTTGCATTGCTTCATTTAGATTAACAATACACATGCTCGCCACACTATTTTGAGCACTGTTTTCTTGGCTTGCTTGAGTTGCTGTCTTATTACCTTTGTTAGGCTCAATTAATTTTGCTCCCAAATGCTGCATATTTAGGTATTTTTTATCCATTGCTTCAGAGGCAAGCGTATTTGCCCCCGCCTGCACAAAACTAAATGTGCTGTTTGGCTCTAACAATAAAGCCGATGCACTGCCAATGCTAATATCTTTATCTTCAAGATAACGCAGGCGTGCATCACTAATCCCGCTAATCACAGGTTGTACCTGACCACATCTAAAGACACTGTCTTCATAGTCAGCGCTATTTCGGTAATGGGCTAAATTAAGTCTAGCAATACTTTCAAGCGGTATGGATTGTTCACTAAAGTCGTTAATATCGCTGCCAACAATAACAAAAGGGATAAAACTTAAGAGATTGCCTTTGGCATCAGTTGGGTATGTTGTATCAATAATTTGCCATGCGCCTTGTTCTCGCCATACATCAATACGACACACGCCTGCCTCAAGAGTAAAACAGCGGTACTGTGTAACGTGATTGACAACAAATATGTCATCATCTTGCACCTGCTCAATATCTTCTCGCAACACAAGCATTGATAACTTATCGTCAGTGATGCGCCAATTTATAATTGAGAACACATCATAAAACTTAATCTTTGGAGTCAAATCAAAAAGCTCAACATCCGCTTGAGATAAGCCGCTTACGCTTTTTTTGCAGTCAATAAGCAGTCCACATCTACCATAACGCATTTGGTCAATAAAAGCCTTTTGCGCTAATTGATAGATGGTTGCACCTTCACCATTGGCATTCGTTTTTAGATAATCAAAGGAGCTATCGGTTACCAAGGCTGGGTCAGTTGCAAATGCTTGACCTGTGTATTTGTCTAGTGTGTCTTTAGTAACCTCTAAAAATGATGCTCTAGCAATGTATTGTTTGTAACGCTCCCTGTTTGCAGGCGTGTTGTCTTGTTTGTTTGGCTTAGGCAGGTATTCTTCGCCTTTTGCCTTAACTGCGCTTTCACCATCGGTTACGTCGCGCATCATCTGCCAGCGTTTATTTAGCTTGGCAAACTGTTGGTGTAATGTATTAACAGGCATATTAGTAACTTAATCTTAAGGTGGTATTTACTGGCACATAGCTTTGCAACTCATAACAGGCAAAATATCTAAATGCATCTGCGGCATGACTTGACCAATCGTGTAATGGTTTATCACGCCATAATCCAAGTTTTTCATCCCATACTTTTCGATAACTTTCTAATGCTTTGATTCCAGATTCACATTTAAGTTCATCAAAAAAACAAAACGGCAATATTTGACGCACCTTTTCAATGTCAGAATTCACATTTGTAGTACGTGGCACAACTTCAAAATTAACCTTGTATTTAATGCCGTCTATTTCATAACCATCTAAAGCAAGCTGTCGTAAAGATTTTGCATGATTTACACCCAACTGTCTGTTGTCAATATCGTGGGGCGCAACATGCCTATCGTATGTATAGCCACGATTTTTCAAAATGGCAAAATAATGATTTAAACCCTCACCGCTGTTTTCATAATAATCAATGATATGGTATTCATCGCCAACTTTACGAACAAACCAGATTGTTGTACTGTCTGACACGCCTAAGTCCCAATAGGTGCTTACTGGTAAATGATGATTATCCGGCAGGCGTGTAATCTGATTGTTGGCATAAATTTGGTCAAACTGTCTTGCATAATAAGCCCCTTCAATTGACTGCTCAAAGGCTTCAGATGGCAAAGATGGATATTCTCTCTTCATATCCTCACCAAGTGTTCGCTCCTTTGCTTGATACCATGACTTTTGCTCATCTGTAATCACGATACCGTGTTTGGATTGCAGCCCATTAAAATAAATAGCTAAACGTTCACTAATTGGCTCTTTAGGCATGGCATAATCAAAGTTTTGCCACCATGCAAAAAAGAAAAACCGCCAATCTTGGGCGGTTAAGGTTTTATTCATCTTTTGTAGTTTTTCAGCGATTTGACAATACTCATAAAAATATCCTTGCCTACCTTCAGCGGTGCTTTCTAAAGTGATGACTCCATCAATAGACACCGCCTCAAACGCCCCAGTAACAATTTCTCGAGCTTTATCAGGGAATTTAGCACAAATTTTACCAAATTCTGATATATGCAGTCGTTGTAGTGTGCCACCACGGAATGATGTTGATATAGTAATGCTGCCGCCTTTGGTAAACACTAATTCATCTTTGGTTTCAATAATTACAGGGTTTGCCTCTTGGATTAAAGGATGTAATGCTTCATAAGCATATTTGACTTTTTCCCGAAACAAACGTTTGGCATCATGTAATGTATGGGCAATCAAAGCGCATTTTTTAGACTCAAACAAAGCTGCGTCTAGCTGTATAATACAAACTTCTGTTGTAAAACCAAGTTGTCTTGCCTTTAAAATAACATTACGATTGTGTTCTTCTTCATAGTAACACAATTGTTCTTTGGTCATTTTAAACCTAACACGCCTGCCCAATTTATCAGTGATGTAATATAAATTATTAAGCCTCCAAAAGCGATTTTTGAGCTTTTTGATGTGTTCATGTTTCATTGGATAGCTCATCCATCATTTGGGACAATGTAGATACCTCTACCTTTGATGTGCTTTCCATTTTATCCGTAAACATGCCCAAATGTCGTCCTAACTGCGTCCATGCTGATACACGGGCAGCGTGGCTTGTGCCTTCACCTTCTCGCTTTGCCTCCAGCAATAGACCGCTTATAACTTCATCTTGGGTTACTTGTGTACGCTGGATGCGTTTTTGTTGTGCATCACTGATTGCCCTTTTAATGTCAAGTTTTGACAAGTTTTGTTCGCCGATTTGTCTTGCTGTCTTTGGTGAATACCCAGCTTTAATAGCTGCTTGTGTTGCATTTAAAGAAATTAGGTATTCATCAACAAATGCTTGTTGTTTTGGCGTAAGTTTTGCCATTTTTATACCTCATAAATAACAAAGGTTTGGCATAACTAGATATTAAACCAACCCAAAATCAAATCTTTGTGTTCTGCTGCTGTAATTGTTCAATATAGTTCATTAAATTACTCACAAAACCTCTATAATTCTTTTTAAATCCAGCGAATAAAATCAAGATGTGTTTTATATTTTTATCACTTCTTGATAATGCCACATGGTTGATGCGATTTTTAGCACGTTTAGTGATATTCTCATTGTTTAATCTTGCTCGCTTGGCATACCAAAGCGCTTTTTGCAAATCTTCAGACGCATCACCCTTCAACCCTGCGCGATGCAAATATTTATAGCAATTACCAAGACAAAAAGGTAATAGCTCGGCAATCTCTATACACTCAATCCCGCTTGGACTACTAGTGTAGTGTGGCGGGTGGTTAATCATATCAACCATGTAGCGCCTCCGTCTGCTGCTATGTATTTCATTTTTTCAACCCTCCTTTTTTCTTGCCACAAAACATGCCAATTTGAGCAAATCTTGATTGCAGGCGCGGTATGTGGAATAGGAGGCTTTGGTCATGTGATTTTCCAATGATTGATAAACAAAAACCCCACCGGTTGGCAGGGTCTTTCTTGTGCTTATGGCTTAATACAAGCCTTGATTTAAAAACTTAATTAAATTTGCCAGCTCGTTTTCGACATGGGCGATGACAATTTTGTCTGCAATACTCGGCTCTTGCATATTGATTTTTTCGACAAACTTATCTTTGATAAGGTTGCAATATAATTCAATGTTGGTTTTGTCGCCAAATGCTTTCTCGTTTAGCTCTTGGTTGATGGCTGCGGTCATCTTGTAACTCCATGATTTAAAAGGGTTTATTGTCTTGATGACCACAGTATCGCTCGTTATGCTGACAATAGCAAGTCTTAATTGCCAAGATTTTTAGTTTTTTTAAAATCTAAAAATCATATTATCTTCGTATTCTGCATTGTAATTGACATGGCTGTTTAGGCTCACTTTTTCAAAGTCGCCAATGCGTTGCCACATTACAGGTTCACAGTCTTTGAGATAATCCATATAGTCCAAAAGCTCACTTCTTGTACTGCTAAAAAACAGATACGGTGGACGCACCAGCTTCATTAATCGCAAAAACTTTGTCATACCAAAATAACCTGTCATCGCATACGCCTTTTGCTCGGTGCAAATGTAAGGTGGGTCAAGCAATAGCAAAGTGTTTGGTGTGTTGGCGAATTTTGGTATCAGCGCATCAAAACTTTCGTGCGTAACAATCAATCCGTCCAAGTAGCCGTCCGCATTGTCGTAGTCGCTGGTGCGGACGGTGTTGTACATTTGGTGGGTGGCAAGTTCGTCAATATGGGCGATTTGCTTACCACTAAACAAGAGCCAAGTGCTAACACTTCTAGGGTCAATAAAGCCGTTAAAATCGCCAATCGCCTGTAAAATTCGCCCCTTTAACTCGTCTGATATGCGTTTTTGGCGTGGCACGTCTTTCGTTAAACCAAACAAAATAGCACGCAAACGGTTAATATCATCAATGTGTGCTAATCGCTTAGTATAGCCATCAAAGTCGTTATAAATGACAGTGGCTTTGGGCTTATAGGCTTTGGCGTTATTGGCAAGTAGCCCACTACCGCCAAACACATCAATGATTGTCCAGTTTTCGCCGTCATTTGGGATTTTGTCCAAAATCTTGCGAAATTCCTTTAAAAACATTCGTTTTTGACCCACGAATGGCAGGGGTGCTTTTTGGTATGCTTTGGTCATCAAGATTACCTACGTTTGAGTCTCTTTGGACTTCTGGTGAGGCGTTCTCGACGCTCAAAACATTAAACGCTTTACAGCGTGGACATTTGATTTCTAAATCATTAAAGTTTCCAATTTTGGCTAATAATCGCCCACAGGAGCGACAATTTACTTGCTTCATGATTCAACCTATCGCAATTTTGTTAAAAATGTGATACCCTTGCCACGCTATGTACATAGTAACAGGGTCTCGCTTGCGACAAGCTCGGTTTGTCGTAGGGGTGGCGAACTGTTCCAGCAGTCCGTCATCGCCCTGTTGTTCCTCTGCCCACTCTATGAGTGGGTTTTTTTGCTAAAAATAAATCCCAACATCGTCAGCAGACTTTGGATTTGCTGGATTTTGGCTCATCAGTGCGACGGCGTTAAGCATAGCAATGACTGGGTCAATCTTTCCGTTGCCTGATTCTGCTTTGCTCATCATCACGCCAGCTCCCGACAGCTTTACCCGTGCATTGCCCACACACCAAGCCATCAAAGGTTGATTGGCATGGGTTAAATCGCCACTGGCAATCTTGCGCTCGCATACTTTTTGATAGCCGCCAACTCGTCCGCACGCTTGGCAGGTGTAGTTGTCTCTTGCCAAGATTTCATCTTTTAGCCGCAACCAAGCACGACCGCCACGACCTTTGCCCCAATTGTTTTTTGGTTGGTGATTAGTAGTAGGTTGCAATCTTGGTTTTAGTGTAACCAACATAAATCAGTCCTTTTTTCTTGCCACAAAGCACGCCAATTTGAGCAAATCTTGATTGCAGGTGCGGTATGTTGTTATTTTGTCCTCAATCTCTCGCCATAATTTTAACCCAGCTTGCAAAATAGCTTGCTGATTATAATTGCCAGTCAAAATACTGTCTTTGCTAAAATATTGATACGCATATTCCACAAGCTCTAATAATTCTTTCAGTTTTTGGCGATTAACACAGATTGTCTGCTCATCAATGTTTACAAAATAATCATCTTGACTATGACTAATTTGCGATTTAAAAATGACATGTTTTTTGCCAACGTCAGCCAACACAATTACAAATGGTGGTGATGGTGGATGTAATAAGATATTGGCAATATCTGCACGCTCTGGACGCAACCAACCATCTGCACTAAACACATGACTGGAAAACATCCAGTTTGATAAACATGGCTTTTTACCATCTTTTATCGGAAAAAATGGCGAATGTCCATGTTTTTCACACGCCTGCTGCCATGTCTCTTTTTTCATCAGCCCTGCGCAAGAATAACAAATCGTTTGACTGTCCTGAACTTTTGCTAAATTACCGTCAGTAAATGCACTTGTAATAACATCTTTTAACCGATGGCCAAGCCCCTCTGTCTCGCCTCCGCACAACCAACATTTATCATCACTACCTTTTTTGGTTGCCTCAAATACTGGCATATCCAGTAACTCTTTGTATATTGTTTGAGTGATACTCATTTTCTTATCCCATAACCATAAATCACATTGGCGCTTTGGCTAATAAAAAACTCACCATCTTTAAGTAATCGCTCAAAGTCTTTTTTAAACGTTGCCCAAGCTGAGTAATTCTTTCGGGCTTTTTCAGGTGTGCCATCAGTAAACACCACCATCTTACCTGTTGGTATTTGCTCAATTAGCGGCATTACCAAACCATAAGCATCACAATCGATAACATCAGCATCATCAAACAAATGGATGTAATCGTTATTATCACCGACAATTGGGCATAAAGGATTGTTAGCGGCTTTTATGCTGTCGCGCTCAATACAAATAACATGAGTACAATTTGCAGACCAAAACAGGCTTGCTATCACTCCCTCGCCACTAAACGCATCAATTACTAATTCTGGCTTTTTGTTAAGCTTTGCTAATGCTTTTTGCCTTACTTGCAATTTAAACTCTAAATCTGCGTTATCGTACATAGTCTTTGATTCTCGGCAAGTGTATAAGGAGGGCGGATTGCCCACATCATTTGCATGCCATCCATGTTATGCTCTTTGGCAAAATCAACTGGCACAATGCCGCGAAAACGGCAATCATCTAATGAGTCATGCTCATCAACACTCCAGTGATTAATAGCCCCATGACCGCAAGAGCGATTAGCGCCAATATGGGTGATGCTCTTTAATAATGCCTCTATCTCTGCCTTATCGCCATTTACATACCAAATGACCTGACTGGTAATAAATAATTTAAGTGGCAGGCGTGCGTTTTTATATGCACCTTTGGTTGTTTCCACCTTTTTTGCGTTATGACAATACATTTCGGCTTCAAATGCGTTAAAACGTCGGTGTTTATGTTTTGTCATGACATGTTTAACATCAAAAAATGGTCTTGAGCATTGATACCACCAATCATCACCATAATACTCTTTGGCAATTGGCAAATCATCAACTGGTGTTAGCTGCCCACTTTGTTGAGTTAATACAAAATCATCCATGCCCAATTTATTTAACTGGACCTGATAAGCGATAATACTATCAATAGCCAAGCCAAATTCAAACTTGGCTGAAAACCCACTTTTTAGATGAGCTACAATTTTTAATGGCGTCATTACATCACCTGTGGTAAATAGACCAATCCAAAGCCAAAGGCGCAGCCTCGACCTATCCCAACTGCCAGTATCTCCTCAAATCGTTTTGCGTTGGTTACTGTCAATGTGCCATAAAATATCTTTTGGTCAAAAATCATTTCTGTGCCATCGTTTTTATAGACTTTGTGGGGCGCTAGCGATTTAAATGATACAAAATCCACGCAAGCGCCATCACTTAATCGGCGTTTAAACCACTCTTTTACATGTTTTGATGTAAATTGATGGCTTTTAATGGTCTTGCCTTGATGGTTACGGTTGTTTATTGACGCTCGACACTCAAACATTAAAACCTGACCATCTGTAAAGTGCATCTCTTGGCTTGTAGTGTTTGGGGGCATGTTTGACAACATTAGCAGCTCATCGCCCATATCTTTAAAACAAAATGGGCGGGTGCTTGGTTTGTTGTCTTTAAAAAAACCATACAATAATTGATGCTGCTGACCGTCAGTAACTTCGGCGCTGGCTTTTTTTAAACGCGTTAGCCACATCACTCTGCCCCCAATAACTCTGCGATGGCATCAAGGTTTTTTTGAGTGTGCTGATGATACGCATCTAACATTTTTTGAGCAAAATCACTCACTTTTACATCGTCATGCACCCATACAAAATTATGCTCATCGCCAGTATCTGTATTGGTGATTGTGGTTGCCAAATGCACCCGACCATGACCTTTATTTGATTGTCCGCCAATATATGGCGCTTTTGCAAACGTTAATAACGCCTCAACCAATAGCCCCAGCTCTGCTTCGGTTGCTCCAACCAAATGGATTTCGTGGACTAATTCCGCGCCTGCAACCAAAAGCTCGCTAGTTGTACGCATTTGGGTTGTTGCTTCTTTTTTCTTTTTGTCAATGATTGGCTGGTTAATGTATTCTTGTTTTTCTGGGTTTTTGCTGTCATCAAAACGAGTAAACGACTTTTCAAATGTCAGGTCCGAATAATTAATCTTTTGGGCGTGATGATGATATTTTTGAGGTAACACAGGTATGGCTTGCTTGCATACTGGATAGCTATTACCAACCTTCATCTTGCCTGCAAGGATTTGATTACCAACGCCGCCACCAAACACGCTAATCATGGTGATTGCTTTTCTGAGTGCCTTAGCTTGCTCTATATTAATAGATTGCTCACCGCCAATTTTGCCACCTGTAAACAAAAGATGAAAAACATCTAACGATATTTGCTTATCTAAAGTATTAAGCAGATTGATTGCACATAAATCGCGCAGCTGACCACGCCAAGCATTACCGTTATAGCAAAACACCTCTTCAATTTCGTCGTTTTCTTGCAGGATTGGCTCTTGCACTAAGTAACTGTTTGTACTGATGGCATCACTAATATGTGATAGTGGCGATTTGGTGGTAAATTTAGCACTAATCCGATAATTGTTCATCTTCGATGTCCTCAAAGTTTTTTTCTAAGGGTTTTTCTGCCTCCAAACGGTCTCTAACCAGTAAAATAATCCACTGGGTTTGATTTTTAAATGTCTTTATCACGTCCTCTTGGTTTACGTTGGCTAATGCTTGTGTTAAAAACTCTCTTTTGCTGTCATCAGGCATGTCAATTAAAGTGCCGCCATGATTAAACAATCTGCCTTTTAAGCCAACCTCCATCCATTTGGGGCTTATGCTATCACATGCCAATTTGGGCATTAACGTATTGATAAAATGTGGTATGTTTTGAGCTCTTTTAGCGCTCGCCTGCACAAATCGTTGGATTTGCCCCCACATCTCAGGGTTTGCTTTAAAACGTTGTTTATCGCGACTGCGATAAATAGCGTAAACAAGTAATGCACAAGTTGCATACGTCTTGTCATCAGTATCAAAATTGTAAATCATTGGATTTCTCTAAATATTAAAAAGGGCTTGGTGTAAGCACTTATGCACTCATTGACCAAGCCACAATCACAGCCCTGTCGGTAATGGGCTAACCGCTACTCACTCAATCGCTACCCACTTAATGCACAAAGACAGCAGCGATTGAGCTTTTGACACTCCTTTCTTTTGGGCGTACCAATAGCCCTAGTCAGGTTATTCTACTCTTAGGTGCATTCTGTCGGTGGTCAAACGACAGGCAATAAAAAAAGCCAAGTCCTCCACTTAGCTTTTTTTACAACAAGGTTTATTTTTTCTACAATGCTTGCATTGTATCACAATATTACCATATGGTGATATATCAGTCAATAGCACTGATAGCATTTATATCTTTCATTCTTAAATTGTTTTTGCCACCAAAATAATACAAGGCGTTATTAACTTTTTCCCGGACATGCAAAAAAGAATTATTCGTTTTATCAGCGATAAATCTTAATGAACTACCAGCTACTTTATGCTCAATTAATAACTTCAGCTCATACTCCATCTCTTTGTTTTGGAGTGCTTTGCATAATAGGTTATTAACAGCAAGAGCTTCGTCATCAGTAATTGCACATATTGGCTGACATTTACCACTTGTGATATTTTTTCTAAATTTTTGCATCTGTTTGTAGATACAGTTAATACGCAAATCGCCTGGCATGACGTCTCTCATCGTCTGGCTATTACACCAAACCCCAAAATACTCTAGCCATTCTGCTGCTGTGTATTTGTACCAATTAATTCCACTCAATATCCACCTCTTTACCGTGCTGATTATTCCACGCCTGCCTACTTACAATAATTTGTTTAACTCCAAAGTATTTTTTGGCAGTTTACTTAATAGATTATTATATATCAATATGTTAAGTTTTTAACTATTTAGTTATATTCTTTAAGCAAGACCTATCACATTTCCACTTGATAAGTCTCGCCAAAAGAATTTTATATTACTAATTCTCAGTATGGTTCTTCATTTTATCATCTATCATATTTTTAATTAAAAGTGTTTTATTTTTTTGTTGTGATAGCCACTGAAATCTCAATAAATCGTTCTGATTTTCCAAATTAAAGCGCAAGTATAATCTTGCTGTTTTTTCAGAATATCGTTTATCTGCAGCTCTGTGTGCAGGCGTGCGTTTACTCATACCATCCCCTTAATTTATTCATTTGGCAGCCAAGATTTGCTAAATTCACGGTCTGCAAATGCCTCAGCCATACCTGTAATTTGTTTGAGGCGTAATACCTCATCAGCATCCATACCAAGCTCTTTGCCAATCCTCTCATTTGACCAATTATGTTTGTGCAGTGCAGTTACAAGTTTTGCGGATAACTCGACTTGGTGCGAACCGCGCGCCATATTATGTCTCACGGTAGCGGTAATGCGGTTTTCAAGGTCCTTGTTTAGCTTAACCACTGGCAAATAACCGCCAGTGCTTGCATTAATATCTTTGCTGGTTTTAACAACTGTTGTGCGATGAAATCCATCTACAACAACATAACCATCCATGCCATCATCGGCAACTACAATCGGCATAGTTAATCCATCCTTGCGAATAGATGTTTTTAGCAACTGCATCTCAGGTGGTGCGACCTTATTAGGGTTATAATCATTACCCTGCACGTCATCCGCTTTAACAAGTTGCACGCCAAGAACAGGGTGGTTAAGACCCATAAATTCAAACAAACCTTGACTTATTTGGTTATAAATTACCACTTTTTCATCAAGTGATAATTCTTTATTATCTTCCAGATAGCGTAGTAGTTGCTCAATCATACAATTTCCTTAACAAATAAAGTAAAATTCTTGCCACGTTTTCCACTTGAAGCAAAGCCAAGCGACTGATAAAAATTAGCATCAGTGTTGTAATCAATACAGTGCACGTCAAGACACCCATTTTCTTTAGCAATATCAATTACACCATTTACCAATTGACGTTTTAGTTCATTATCAGCATTATTTGTGGTGTACAGGTTAAACATTCTAACCTTTTTATTTTTCTGAATCAAAAGGGAAGTGAAACCAAGTGTATTGTTGCCATTGTTAGCAATCAGCCAAATTTGACCTGATTCACTATAGATATTATTTCCAAGCTGTTCAGAAACTTGACGGCTCATGGCAAATCCACCAATCAGTGAAAACAATTCTTGATTGTTTCCGTCCACCGTGTGCTCCAAGGTTATAATTTCAATCATCTACATCAACCTTATTAATTATTAATAATCAATTATATAACAATGTACATTAATTAATAGATTATATATCCATATATCTACTAATTATTTCAAGCCTTTTTTCCATTTCTTTCTTGGTCTGGCTGAAAGATAGACCCTTGCACCAATAGTCATTTTTGAGTAAAACCTTACAAATTCTACGCCAAGATGGAGCTTTTCTAGCCGCTTCTAACTTCGGGTCAGCGGTATCTGGTACAATATCATACCCATGTTTTTGACCGTTTTGTTCCCACCATGCAAGAAACTTATTTATTTTTGAACGATAATGCTCCGCCAATGGTGGCGGCATACTATCAAGCAGAAAATCAGCGTAACTTTTCCACGTATGCCCATCAGGAAGGGTAATATAGTTATTACCCATAACATTTCCAGATTTAGTTACATATCTACCACCAAAATTAGCGCCAGCTACGCGCTCAACCAACAAAGCCCATGTATCTGGCTCTAATATTTGATATAGCCAAAGCCCGCTTCTTTGGTCATCACCAAAAGGCTGGCACAATCTTTGCTGACTTATTGGCACGCCTGCCATATGCATTAAATCATATGTGTAATTACAATCCCATTTCTGCTTACCATGAGCAGTCCAAACATCCTCAGTTTTCCAATCATAAATAGGGTAGGCATTGTAAATGTTATCACCTGTGCGTGTGGTCCAGCACTCATTTTGCCAGCGTATTTTTTTAGTATTTACAATGGTACGAAATCGGTTTAAGCTCTCATCTGACCTAATACCAACCAGACAGGCGGTCGGTTTATCACCCGCAAACCATTTTCCAAAAGCAGGGACAAATTCTTCAAACTCCATGCCTTTTCTAAAAAAGGGAAAATAATTTACATCATGAATCACACTTGGGTGTTCTGGTAATTGCCTAACCCATTTATCTTTAACATCATCATCCCAACAAATCCAGTGTGTTTGGTGCTGGCTAACAGCATTTCTTAGATGTATAGGCAAACATATCCAATACATATTAACTTCTGGCAGATTTGCCATACGCTCAATAAATTCAATTGTATGGCGATATTGCGCCTCCATGTCTATAACAAGCACATTTACAGGCAGACATCCCAACTCCCTTGCAACCTCAATTGTTAGTTGTAGCAGAGCACTACTGTCCTTTCCGCCACTAAAACTCACATAAACCTGCTCAAAATCATTAAAAACTTTGGCAATTCTGGCTTTTGCAGCATCAAAAACATTTATATCTTGATAGATTTTTTTCATCACAACTCCATAATCATGTTTACTAGCTCTTCTTTTAAACCTTGTTGCCTCAGTTCATTCATTTTATTCATAAAAATTCTTAACGTATCGCCTTTTGTTTCAAGGTTTTTGTTTATCCGCTCGTCAATGCTGTCATAACTATAAATATCAGCATACCAGCAGGCGTGCGTTTGTCCTATGCGATGCGTTCTGTCCTCAGCTTGCAGTCTTTCACTGTATTTGAAACTATTGGCATAAAAAATAACATGATGAGCTGATAATAATTCATTCAATCCATGCCCGCCTGCCGATTGAGTTGCAACAATAAAACGTCCTTTCTTTTGCCAATCAATTAAATTGTTTTTACGTTTTGCCTCACTTATCTTGCCGTGATATTGATGAACACTGCTTGAGCCATACTCTTTTATTAACATATTGGTAATTTCATCAATGCAATAATGGTATTTAGCCCAAATAACAACTTTGTCATTAGCATCAAGACCGCACAAAGCATCCATAAGTGCCTTAATGCGATTGTGATGATAATGATAAAATCTACCATTGTTTTGCCAAAATCCGCAAGCTATGGACTGCAAGCTACCAAATAATTTAAAAATTGGTATTGAGCTTGATGAATAATATTCATCTGACAATATACTCATTGCAAATTGTTCTTTTGCCTCAATGCATGCCTCATATTGCTCATCGGTTAGATAGCATCCATATGATGTGTAGATTTTTTCCGGCAAATCTAAGCATTCGCTTTTTTTAACTTGATAACTGTAAGGCGCTATCTTTTCAGCTAATAACTCTGTCTCAACCTCATCAACAATCCTGTTTGTCTTTATCTTTACTCCATTTGGTTTCTTGATATATTCATAAACCAAATGTTTTTCTGCAAATTCATAAAAACTAACATAATCCAGTATCTTTGGTGATAAAAAATTCATTTGAGAAAACAAATCTACTGCGCCTTGAGTCATTGCTGTACCAGTCAAGATTAAGCGATACCGGCAATTCTGACTTAAAACTCTAATGCGCTTGGCTCTCTTTGAGTAATGATTTTTTATATAAGTGGATTCATCAAGAACAACCATAGATTCTTCATTAAGCACCTTTTGCGCAGCATACATCACCCTATCGGAAGAACTCATGCTTTCAATGCCAATAATAACAAATAGTTTTTTATCCAAATCCTTAGTCTGACTATTGGTATTTTGATTAAAAACAATTATTTCATCATGGGCAATATTTGTATGTTTTTGCACCTCTCTTGCAATTGTATATTTGACTGATACTGGGCAAAACCAGACAACACGTTTAATTTTGTGTTGTCTTAATTTTGCAAGCTCAATGGCGGTACGAGTTTTACCAGTACCCATATCCATAAACAATGCGCCAACCTTTAATCCTAATAGTTTTTGCACTGCTGATTGCTGATGAATCATAAGAGGCGTTTTTGTATTCCAAACAGTCATAGGTGCCCCATTAATCATCAATAAGTTCTGGATTAATGCCAATTGGCGATTGTGCCTTTTGAATTTGCTCATCAGGTTTCGCGCTAAAATTTTTGGGCGCTAAAATTTTTTGTTCCGATATTTTTATCAAAATATCAATGGTTTTTTGTGTATCTTGGGTAAAACGGTAATCATTTATTTTGGCAAACCCCAAAACATCATCATATCTATCTAATGGGACTAGACATCTACTATCCCATTTACTGCCCTTTATATTTCTTATTTTGCGATATAGAGCATCATTATTTAAATGAGGGATGACAAAATACTCACCATCCAAATCAATCCATTTTTTATGATATGGTGTGTAATCGCCATTTATGGCTTTTGTACGTGCTAATGCATCAAAACACCTTACTGGATGTTTAGATTCAAGTATTTTTGCAATCACCTCGGCAACCACATCTATCATATTAATGTGCTTTTCTTTGTTAAAAATTAGACACATGTTATTTTTATTAGTGGTTGCAAAACCCATTTTCCGTAAAATATCGTAAATTTTACGATTTCTACCAAATTCAACGATGATTTTTTTAACATCATTATCTTCATTGGTGGTTCTAACAATTGCAATGTTCTCATCATCACATTCAACTTCTTCTGGATATATTGTGGCTTCTTGCATTGCTGCCATTTCCAGTATTTTTAATTCAATGTCCTCATCATCACATTCAACTTCTTTTATGTCTCCTTTTAAGTATTTAATGATGGATTCGGCCATCATTACACCAATCCTACTATTGATGTTTACCCTGTTTTCAATCCAAAAAACTGCATCCTTTTCAAGGAGGATTTTATTTATGGATGTGTTTAGCTGTGCCTTCCTAGAATCATCATCCTCAAGGATTCTGACCACATCCTTTTGTATCGTTATATCTGACTCTGCCTTAATAGTAGATAGCATTCCATCCATGAATGAGCGAACAATACTTTTTGCATTGACATCATCTGAATTTTTTAAAAATTCCTGACCTTCATCAATGAATTTTTTAAAAACTTCAAGATTTAATACGGCATCTCGACGGATGGTTTCCGCCCATGCTATCTGCTTTTCGCTGCCCTCCAACTCGGGCAAACCATACTCAGCATTTTTTTGGGCATTCATCTGATTTTGCTTTTGGCGCTCTGCGTCTACACAATCCGAGCAATACTCACTCTCGAGGCGTGCAATACGCCACTCTCTATCCTTATTTTTACCAAATAAGGAGTGGGTCTTGATATGCCCGCAGGCGTGGGTTACTTGATATTTAGCCATATGTAATACTCCTAATCAATAATTATCTTTATAATAACGTGCGCACGATAAAAAATCAAGAATTATTTGCAGGAGTTAAAAAATAAAAAAGCCGCCTTTTGGCGGTTTGGTTTGTGTTTGGGTTGTAATATCTAAGCGACATTGCGCAACCCCCAAATCAACATAACAGCATCTCTGCTATGTGTGCTGGTGCGTTTATCCCACCCTGTGATGCGTTTAAATTCTTGAGCGGTGGTCTTGGTGTGATTGTGTTTTGGGGCAACTAATTTGAAATCTAAGTTGTGATGCAAGCAAAACTCCTCCCAAATACCACAGTCTCGCTTAACACTGCCAACACCCTGCAAAACCTCACGACCACTTGCGCCAAACCATTTTCTTTGTCTGGCATCCTCGATGTATATTTTTATGCTAGACCCTTGGCAGGTTATATTTTTTATGTGCGCCATTGCCTCAATGATACCGCAGGTCATCACCGTTGATAGTTTGCCATCGCTCATCACGGCAACGCCTGTATTGACTCCCGGGTCAATGCCAACAAGTATTTTATTTTCCATTGTTTCCCCTCCTTTTTGCAGGCGTGCTATCGCGCCTCTTTACGCCCCTGAAAAGATTTTGAAAATTTATTTAGCATTGCATCTACAAAATCAGGGCTTGCTGCCTCGTGTTTTTTGCAATTTGCCACGCCTGCCAAATTAATGCGGTTGTATGCCTCGAGTGATGTTTCTCCGGGCAAAATGTAATCTTTTAAAATTTGCTCACATTGTTGAGGTGTGCAGCTTTCAAAACAAGGTTTATAAAACCCCTCCACCAAAAACATCGTGCTTGGGTCAATTTTCTTGGGATTGGTAAAACCAGTCGATGATTCATCGGTTTGTTTGTCTTGGTCATCTGAGCTTGTCATTGTGCTTTTGGGTTTTTCGCGTTTTAGCCAGTCAAGCAGTTTGTCTAAACGGATTTGCTCAGTCATCAAATATTTGCCTTGAGCCTCTCGATTGAGGTTGTAGTTTACAAACTTAGCAAAGACGGTATCAAACTCATCTTTGTCTAGCTGTCTGCAATTTGCTTGTTGCAGATGTTGGTTCAACCAGTCAAGATTAGGTGGTTGCCATTGGCTAATGGATTTATTTTTATCAATCCCAGTTGTTGTTGTGTGTTGTGTTGCTTGGGTTGTTTTTTGGTTTGGTGGGTTTTGTAATGTTTGGCTGTTTTGACACACAACACTACTTTTTTGGTTATTGATTATTGGTTTATGGTTATTATCGTGATTTTGGGCGTTACTTGCGTTACTGGCTGCGTTACTCGTTGTTGCAAAAGGTTCGTTACATGTAACGCCAAAATTATCATTGTATAGGGTTCTAACCTCATCAAGGGTCAAGCTTTTATCAGCCTGTACGCCTTTAATTTTAAGGGATTTAATCTTTCTGTATTTTTCAGCACGCTCCGCCCCTGTCATCACATAACCGTTGGTATGGTCATAAATTTTGGCGTTACATGTAACGTTACTTTGTGCGTTACTAGCTGCGTTACTGCCGTTACTTTTTATGTTAGCGTTACGCACCTTTGCCATTGCAAAACGAATGCTTTTGATTTCTTCGTCCCATCCTGCATGACGATATTTTTTGTTGATGATTTTAAATTTGTCTTTGAGTAGCCATTTTAAATCGGTGCAGTCGCTATCGGTACGGCAACCCATTTTAAAGCACAATAAATCAAAATCCATCGTTAAGCTGCCGCTGCTTTTTTGAGCGGTGCTAAAATATAGCGTACGCAAATCAAGATAAATGGCGCGTTGGTTGCGTGTCATATGCTTGGTATCACTGTCCCAATCGCCAAAGTTATGCGTAATAAAGTGGATGGTATTCATCGCCATTTCCTTTATTCGTTGGTGGAGGTTTGGGGCATTGTGTTTCCCTCTATGTATGCCTTGTAAGCATCCTCAATTCTTTTGCCAACATCGTATCTTACTGATTGTTTCCCGTTAACAATCCTGCAAATGCTTGCTTGACTGATTCCAGCGATAATCCCTATCTTCTCTTGCGAATAAATACCGCTCAATTCGTGTATCATATCTTTAACATCCATAGTATTAAAACACCTTAGTATTAAAATAATGCATTATAATACAATATAGAATTAAAATACAATACTATTGTTTTTATACATAAATGTATTATAATGACGGCATGATACTAATATTTGGCAAGGTGAAACTGTATGAGCTACTTAGTACAGAATCTTGAACATTTAATGAAATGTAATAATTTAAGTGCTAACCAACTTTGGCATAAAACAGGTGTATCTCAACCAACAACAAGTAGAATTTTAAATGGTGAAACGAGCAACCCAAGAGATGATGTTGTAAAAAAATACGCTGATTATTTTGGTGTTAGTGTCATGCAACTTAAATATAGTGATTTAACACAATTGTTAGAGAAGCCAACTATTGAACAATTACGTCAAAAAATAAAGGAAATTGAAAATAAAGCAAAAAATAAGCTATCAAAAACTGATATGCTATCTTTGACTAACCCCGTCCCAGTCATTAACTGGATTGCTGCAGGTTCGTGGACAGAAACCAATCCCGCCACTTTGGACGATGTCATTGAATATTTACCGCGACCAATCGGCTTATCAGAAAAAGGCTTTTGTTTAATTGTGCGTGGTGAAAGTATGATGCCTGAATTTAAGCCCGATGAGATTATTTATATTGAGCCAAATGTTGATATTGGCAAGTTACAAAATGGTGATTTAGTAGTAGTGCAAGAAAGCAATAATAACGAGGCGACATTTAAACAACTGGTGATTGGTGAAACATCCAACGACATGTATTTACGCCCTTTAAATAAAAATTGGCATGAACAGCGTATGATACCAAAGAGCGATTGGACGCTAATTGGCAAAGTTGTTGGTAAATGGGTAAAGTATTAAGGATTAACCATGTTAGACAGAACATTGCAATTAGATATTTTGACCAAGCTAAGTCAGCAATATCCCTATCTTTGCAATTTTAATGAGCTTTATCCTACAAGCTGCCCTGATTATGATAAAGCACTTGCTAATCTTTATTATCTGCAAGAACACGGGCTAATAACCGATGAGAGCGTTGTTGGCATAGAGTGTACCGATGGCACGTATGAGCTTTATTTATCTACAGGCAGAATTACCCACGATGGTATGGATTTTTTAGCAGATGATGGCGGGTTACGGGCAATATTAAGCGCTGTTACCGTAAAGATTGATGCAGCTCAGATGGCTCGCCTGCTACAATCTTTTGCTGAGTTAAATCAATCTGATAAGCAGTCCGTGCTTGATGTGCTGAAGAATACACCACAGAAGACCGTAGAACACCTGATAGGCAAAGTTGTGGATTTGGGCTGGGAAGGTCTTTTGGGTGCAGCGCTGATAACTCAAAGCATTTAGTCTCGGCATGGCTATCTGGATATTTAACACAAAACCTATCAAACTGCAGATAGCCAATGATATGATGATAATCACCTATTGGCACAAAAAACGTATCGTACTCAGTCTCAACATAG
Organism: Moraxella sp. I5G; assembly: GCF_055193055.1. Classification (NCBI taxonomy): domain Bacteria; kingdom Pseudomonadati; phylum Pseudomonadota; class Gammaproteobacteria; order Moraxellales; family Moraxellaceae; genus Moraxella; species Moraxella sp. I5G. The sequence goes on from NZ_JBUXLH010000004.1 coordinate 39,814, forward strand.
ATATATAGTTGAGTGCTGTGGTCATTTAATCTACCTGCCATTAAAACTAATTCGTGTAAACGCATAATTTATTTTCTAGCAATCCGCTTATCTTAATCGCTAATTATAGCAAAAAAACCACCCTCAACGGGTGGTTTTTTATTGTCTTAAAAATTATAGGGTTATGTATTTTTTGAATTAAAATAATACATAATTTTTAAAAAAATATTGATTTAATACATTATTGTATTATAATAACACACATCACCAACAAATGGAGTGCAATATGAAACAATTTTTCCAATTTTTAATCCTAGCCAGCATTTTATCCGCTGGCATTATATACATTATCCACGGGTGGGGCGATGAGTCCTACAATCACGCTTTAGCAATTGCAGAAGAGGCACAGTACTACAATCAAACCACCCCAGAAGAGGGCTATCAGCCCTACTATGAGTTTATTTACACAGATGAGGGGGAGTAATGCAAAAAACCTCCCAACCCACCACAAAGCGCAAGAAACCATTGCGCATTAGCGACCATAAAATAAACATAAATGCCGATGGTCGCGGACACGGCATTATTTACATCAAAAACACGCCTGCGGAAATCTATTTTGATTTTTTGGCAGATGTCAGATTGCTGACAGATAAAAATGTTTGGCATGGCACGTATGCACAAGTCAAACAAGTGCATAGCCTAGACATCCACAATAAAGTATCAGGCTATGATTTTGATGATATGTGTCCAGTCATCATTAACGTCATCAAAAAAGATGGCGAAAAATGGCTCAATCGTAACTTTGAGCAAGTCTTTGATGATTCGGGAAAAACTAAGTTTGCTACTCGACTCATCGTCTAGTTTATCAATAAACCTTAATCAATTACCGGAGCAATCCATGCAAAAAAAATACAGGGGTTACGTAGAGTTCCCATTGCCAATAATTGGGGCAAGCGATGACGATATGTTTGCTGGTATCGTCTGCAAGGGTGATTTTGAGGACGCCCAAAAGCGCCATCAGATATTTAAACGCCCAAGAAAATACAAACTATCATTTTGTTTTTACAATGATAATGACAAAAGCAAAATGATTAATGAGTACGCAATCACTGAAAAAATCAGCTTTAATCAAATGATAGAGCTGATAAAGCAGCTTGCACATGCTGCTTATGATGATTGCGATGACAGTGATGATATTAATCTGTCAAAAAGCTGCTTTAGAGTTGGGGTGGCGTGATGGATAATAACATTTATTTGTCGGGGCTAATATCCCCACCAATGGTTGTTTATCTAATATATCATGATGATGTTTTATACCCCATGATGTTAAATAGATTAAAAAGCCAATTTCGGCGAATGGTTGTGCCGTTCTTTGATGAGTACGGGGAGGTGATTTTATGACCGATTTAAAGCGCCTGCGCTTGCCTGATGTTGTTGCAAAAGTGGGCTGGAAACGACCCACGATTTATAAAAAAATAAAAACTGGTGAGTTCCCACCGCCACACAAAGACGGCAGAACATCCTACTGGATGGAGCACGAAATCAACCAATGGATAGCAAATAGCCTAGTTAAAACCCTTGACAATCAATATTAAATCGTGATATTAAATACAATAAAGAACCCATGCAGGCGCATGGGTTTTATTGTAGCTATCAAAATTTACTTAACAGTATTTATAACAGTACATAGCCATTTTTAATAAAAAATAATATAATTAAATCATTAAGTTATCAATTAAAAGCATTACCGACCACTGGTACCATTTAAATATTTATACTTGATAAATATATATAATATTATCCCTAAATTCTTATAGATTTAGGGATTTTTATTGTCTATAAAATTTATCAAATTTACATGCAATACATACAATACAATGCATTTATGCACATAAGCCCCAAATAATATTGCTAAATTACATATTGGCTGTTTTTATTCTGGCAACTGCAATAATTCCAGTAAGTGAATAAAACGCCCTTCCACATCAACCACTGTAATCTGCCAGTTATCAATGACAACTATCTCACCTTGTAGATTACTAACCGCCCCTAATGCTTGCATTACCAAACCGCCCATGGTATCAACATCAGTATCATCAAAATGTGAACCTATCTCTTCATTACAGCTGCCAATCAAAGTTGCTGCCTGCACAAGCCAAACATTAGGTTTTTCAGGATGCTTAACAATATTATTAATGGTACTGTCTTCCTCAATATCATCGTGCTCGTCCACAATATCGCCAACAATTTCCTCTAACAAGTCCTCCATTGTTACAATTCCCGATATAGAACCAAATTCATCCAGTACAATCGCCATATGTACTTGGGCTTTTTGCAGTGAGCGTAGCAATATATCAGCACGAGATGTTTCAGAAATATATAAAGGTTTACGTACCAACTTAGTAAGTTGCAAATAGTTATCTTTGCCATCGGCTTTATCTTTTAAGATTCCAATTAAATCTTTAACCAAAAAAATACCTAAGACTGCATTTTCATCATGTACATCAAAAACAGGATAACGGGAATGCTCAGTTTCTTGAATTAAAGATAAAATTTCATCCAAATCAGCATCACTTTGAATGCCAACTACTTGCGGACGTGGCGTCATGATTTCACGCACCTGCGTTGCTGGCAAATCCAAAACACCCTCTAGCATATCTACCGTATCTGGTTGCAAAAATTGACGAGAATCATGGACAAGTTTTAACAAGTCATCACGAGTTTCAGGAGCGGTGGATAACCAACGTTTTAAACCGCGCGTCCAGCTGCTAGAATGGTCGTCAGACATAATTTTTCCTTTTTGTACAATTTCTTATTTATGTAATCTATTTTAATTTAACTGATTTTAATAAAATATTCAATCCAAAAAACTTTTTTTATTCAATCTTATTTTTGCATCACTGACAAGATAAACCAATTATTAGATACTTACCCATTTTACTATGCGTTCTTCCATTTCTTCATCTGTAAAATTAAGCTCAGAAACACAACGCCCAGCTGCGCCAACTTTTTTCAAAGCTGTTTGATGTGTATTTTCATCTGCAACCAAACGATGCCAAGATGGTAAGTTTTGTCCAAGGTACAATCTTTTATAGGCGCAATGTTTAGGCAGCCAAAGCATATCTGGCAACATTTGATAAGTTAAAGCGATACAATCAGGAACAAATTTCTGGCGGTTGGGGTAATTAGAACACAATCCTGTATGAGTATTCAAAAGTTGGCACGCCACATCTGTATATTCAGTAAACCGAACGTCGGTATCATCTAAGTATTTCACCAAACAGCAGACCCCACAGCCATCACATAAAGCCTCCCATTCAGCAGAATTTAACTGCTCCAAAGGATATAACCGCCAAAAGTTTGGACGAAGTTGATTATTCTTAACAGTACAGTTTTGAGAAAAAAAATCACTCATGAATACTAAATTGAAGTAGCTGGATAAAATATCTGTATAAAAAAAACAGATTGGCGTATTAATGACTTAAAGCGATAACAAACCCCTTATAGCTTTTAAATTGCGTTCTTAAAACACAATTTTATTATTTAGAATGCATCGCTTTAATTTTATAATACTTTGAAATAATTATTAAATTTTATAAATTCTTTAAAAAAAGTATTATACATTCATCTGCCAGTCAAAAGGCATCTGATGATGGCCACGCAGTGCCATCATTAGCGTTTGCTGCATATGTTGCAAAACTTCAGCGGTATAAGGAACAGATTGTACACCCCAAACAGGGTTTGGCCAACGCACGTCGTTTTGATAACGCACAATATGATGAAAATGCAGCTGTGAAACCTGATTGCCAAGTGCTGCCACATTCATTTTATCGGCACCAAAAATCTTTGCCATTTGGCTTGAAGTCCAGCTTGATTCGCGTAAAAATTGCACTTGGTCAGCAGCACTTAATTCATAAATTTCTTTTACGCCAGAAACTCTTGGCACTAAAATCAACCAAGGAAATTGACAATCATTCATTAATCTAACTGTAGAAAGTGGAAAATCGCCCACCAAAAAAGTATCCTTGGCTAAGGTTGGATGTAATTGAAACATAACTATACTCTTTGTATTTATAAATTTAACCGTTCATTCTAACATAAATCTTGTCAAGATTAGGTAAAATCTTATCTTTTAATGCTGCATTTGATGTTTTTGTAAGTAATTTATGAGCTCAAAGGCAATTTGGATACGCTCCTTGACCGTTTTAGCAGTTTTAAATACCTGCTTTAATCCAGAACCGCCATGCATACGATAACTGCTATCAGATTGCAGTAATTGAATAATTGCTAATGAATCAACGGGAGTATCTTCTTTAAACTCCAGTATCATTGCATTTTCAGACAAATCCATTTTACTAACGCCTAAAGGCTGGGATAACACACGTAAGCGATGAACATCAAAAAGCTGTTCGGCTGGCAATGGCAAAATCCCAAATCGGTCAATCATTTCAATACGAATCTCATTTAATTCAGTCAAATTTTCTGCATTAGCAATGCGTTTGTATATCAACAAACGTTCATGCACATCGCCTAAATAATCAGCAGGAATCAATGCGGATGCGTGAATATTAATATCATTCACCAAATCTAATGCCGTGGTCAGTTTAGGGTTTTTGCCCATTTTAACAGCTTTTGTGGCGCGTTCTAACATATCCATATACAAACCAAACCCGATTGCTTGCATATTGCCACTTTGTTCTTTACCTAAAATCTCGCCTGCTCCACGAATTTGTAAATCTTCACTTGCTAAAATAAACCCAGAACCCAATGTGTTAGCACGCACAATCGCATCAAGACGTTTTTTAGCATCTGCGCTTAATCCCTTTATTGATGGCACAAGCAGATAACAATACGCTTGATGGTGACTTCTTCCAACCCGTCCACGCAGTTGGTGCAGCTGTGCCAAACCAAATTTATCTGCCCGGTTAATAATAATGGTATTCGCACTTGGTACGTCAATACCCGTTTCAATAATGGTACTTGCAACCAGTACGTTATATTTTTTATGGTAAAAATCGCTCATGACCGCCGATAAATTTTGCTCAGACATTTGACCATGAGCAATGCCAACCCTTGCCTCAACAATCAATTCAGTCAATGTTTGCGCCATTGCATCAATGCTTGCCAAATCATTATGCAAAAAATATACCTGACCACCGCGTAAAATTTCTCTTAGAATTGCTTCTTTGATTGTCTCATCTTGTTTTGGCATCACAAATGTTTTGATAGCAAGGCGGCGAGCAGGCGGGGTTGCAATAATTGAAATATCTTGCATGCCCGATAATGCCATGTTCAGCGTTCGTGGAATTGGCGTTGCCGTCATTGATAACGCATCAATATCGGTTTGCATGGCTTTAATTTTTTGCTTATGACGAACCCCAAAACGATGTTCTTCATCAATAATCATTAAACCTAAATTTTTGAAAATAACGTCATCTTGTAAAAGTTTATGGGTGCCAATGACGATATCGATTTTACCCTCTGCCAAATCCGTCAAAACTTTATCTTGATGTTTTTTTGTGCCAAAACGCGATAAACTTTCAATACGTACTGGCCAATCAGCAAAACGACTACGAAAACTTTCTTCGTGTTGTCCTGCCAAAAGAGTTGTAGGCACTAATACCGCAACCTGAAAACCTGCCATGACTGCAATAAATGCTGCTCGCATTGCTACTTCAGTTTTACCAAAACCCACGTCGCCACATATCAGTCTATCCATTGGCTTTGATTGTTTCATATCAAAAATCACACTATCAATCGCCATTTTTTGGTCAGCTGTCTCTTCATATGCAAATTGACTAGCAAATAATTCATATTGAGGGATATCTACAGAAAAACTAATGCCCTCTTTGGCGTTTCTTCGTGCTTGGATATTAAGCAATTCAGCAGCAACATCATAGATTTGTTCAAGTGTTTTTTGTTTGGCTTTATCCCATTTGCCACTACCAATCTTAGTTAATGGCACCAAGTCTGTTTCAGCACCACTATAACGCCCAATCAGTGATAAATTGGTAATTGGCACATAAATACTGGCATCTTCAGCATATTTTAGATGAATAAATTCTTGCTCACCCTCCCCAACATCAAGTACTGTTAATCCCTGATAGCGCCCAATGCCGTGTTCAAGATGAACAACTAAAGCCCCTTCATGCAGTTCACTGACCGATTTTAACAAAAAAGCATCGGCGGCGGCTACTTGGCGGCGGCGACGTGTCTGAAGAATTTGCCGACCAAATAATTGGGTCTCGGTTATCACACAAAAGCCAAAATTGGCGCTCTCAAACCACAAATCATCTTCAATGGTTGCTACTGTTAAGGCGATTTTTTCAGCACACAAATCTTGATGTAAACCACAAAATTCATCAAAATCATCTACTTGAATCAGTTTAATTTTATCTTGTAGCAATTCTCGCAAAATTTCTCGCCGTCCTCTTGATTCTGCAACCAGCAGCACGGGTTTTTGACAAGTTTTTACAAATGTCAAAAATTTTTCAAGTGGTTCAGCTTGTTGATGATTGATTAAAATATCGGGTAGCGCCAACGATTGAGCGTGTAAAAATGCATTTACCTGATGAGCGTGGTTATTTTGAGTTTGCAGCAAAACTTTTGGGTAGTCTTTTAGTTTGGCAAAAAATTCCTCACTGGGCAAAAAAAGCTGAATGGGCGGTAAAATAGGTACGTTTTTATTGTGCGCATATGATTGATAACGGCTACTGACTTTTTCCCAAAATCCATCATAAGCTGCCGCTATATCGCCGCTACTCAATAAAAGAGTATTGCTGGGTAAATAGCTAAATAATGAGCCATTTTTTTGCCAATCGTCAGCATCAAAAAACAGTGGCAAATAATATTCAATACCTGACGGGGCAATCCCTTGCATAACATCATTGTAAAGCTCAAATTTACGAGCTGAAACATCGCTAAAAATACTGGCAAAATTTTGACGAAATTGCTCACGCCCTTCTTCTAATGGAAACTCTTTGGCAGGCAAAATATCAAACATGGTCAGTTTTGCTTTTTTGGGCAATTTATCAGCAACAAATGGGTTTTCATCGGTCAGACTTTGCGCTTTTAATGCTGCTAAAGACTCTTCATTTAATGTTCTTTGAGTTTGTGGATTAAAAAAACGCATGCTTTCTATCTGATTGTCAAACAAATCAATTCGTAATGGCAATGCTTGACCCATGACAAAGATATCTACAATACTACCACGCACCGCAAATTCACCAGGCTCAAAAACATTCTCAACATGAAAATAACCTGCTTTTTCCAATCGTGATTGCCAATTTGCAATATCAAAAATATCACCTACTGCCAGTTTTAGATAACGCCCCAAAAGATAACTTGGCGGTGTGATTCTTTGCATTAGCGTTTGCACACTTACCAACAGAACACCTTGGGCTGGCATATTGGTTAGTAAACTGATGCGTTCTGAAATTACTTCTTGTTGAACTGGAAGCTGGTCATAAACCAGTGTTTCATAATCAGCAAATACATGAGCTTTAACCCCAAAAAAGGCTAACTGGTTTTCTATGCGATTAACCTGATTTTGACTATCAGCAACCCATAAAATCAGCGGAGCATCTTTTTTTTGGCTGTACTGGCTTACCCAAAAAGCTGCCGCTAATCCAAAAAGTGGATTAAAATAGGTAGTGTAAGCAGGTTTTAAAATAGGGCATTGCAGCGCTAGACCATTCATCCAAAAATCCTTTCAAGTGATAAAACAAGGACAAAATACAATCAAAGTATCATTTGTTTTAGTTAAGTTTTAATTAATACTTAACAATCAAAAAAAGTAAACCCATATTCGCCAAAACGAATATGGGAATGCTTTGATTGTTTATTGTGCATTTAAAGCTTGGGTATTGATTTCTACTTTTTTGGTGTCTTTTAAATATTGCAGATAATCAGATAGCTGGTCTTGACCTGCATTAGAACGAATGACAAACTGGATTTGCATTCTTTGCGCTTTGTCAAGTTGGCTTTGACTGTTGGCAACAATTTTGCTACCCACCATTAAACTTGCGCCCTCATCCGTCTGCACAGCCCATAATGACACATCACCATCATCTTGACTAAACAAACTGGCTTTTTCAGCAGCATTCAAAGCAGGGCTTTGTACGCTCACCACGCCTATACTGGCATCTTTGGTTGCTAACGCCTTAGGATTGCCTTTATTTTCAGCAATTTTTGACAAAACTGCTTCATAGGCCAACTGGCTTGCTTTTTCTTTGGTAATCAACAATTTTACTTGATTAGTTGCTTCTTCTAGGCTTAAATTTTTAGCAGCTTGATAGTTATCTGCTTGTATCCATAAAGTCTTACCCGCTACGTCAAGATTGACACTGGTTGTTTTTTCAGCAAGAGATTTTTCATCAAAGGCAGCTGCAAGTACCGTAGGCATGGATAATTCAGTTTGATTATTTTCTTGAGGGTAAGATGCAATCGTTTTCACCGTCATATTCATTTCTTTGGCAATATCGCTAATACCCATGCCATCGGTTGCCATGTTATTAATTTTGGCAATGGTTTCTTTAATGGCATCATCACGCTTTTGGGCTATGGCAAGACGGGTTAATTCATCTTTAACGCTGTCAAAGGTTGGCGCATCAGAAGCTTTTAGCACCTTAAAAATTTGTACACCAAAAGCCGTTTTTACAGGCTCACTAACATCACCTACTGCTAATTTTTGAATAACACCGCTAACCATTTGGGCATCTTGACCAAAAACATCCGGATTAAATGCGCCAATCGCCCCACCTGTCTTGCCCGTTGGGTCGTCAGAGTAGGTTTTAGCAAGTGATTCAAAAGATTCACCTTTGGCTAATTTTTCGCTAATCTCTTTGGCTTTGGCGTCAGCGTCTGTACCTGTTAATAAAATTTGAGCCAGCTCTTTTGTACCTGCACCTACACTTTGCAAATAAATCTGATATTGTGCTTGCAGCTCTTCTTGAGTGGGCGCTTCAGCTTTAATGGCGTCCTTATCCAATTCTAGATAATTGAGTGTGATGGTTGCTGGTATTTTCAACTCAGCTTTATGAGCTTCATAATAACTTTTAATTTCATCATCACCAACGCTGACTTTATCAGCAAAATCTTGCCAAGAATAACGATATAACCAAACTTCACGGTTTTTTGATTGTAAATCAATCAAACGGCTGATTTGCCATTCTGGATAAATTGCCTGACTTAAAATACTGCTTGTTAATTGCCGCAAACTTAATTGAGTGCGAAAAATTTCAAACAACATCTTATTTGTCATGCCACGACTTTGCAGATATTGAGCGAATAACTCATTGGAAAAATTTCCATTTTCATCGGCAAAGCTTGGGTCTGTTTGTAGCAATCGAGTAATGGTCTCATCTGAGATGCTCATGCCCAAAAATTTTGCTTGATTTTCCAATAAAGCACGCGACACAATACTTTCTAGCACTTCGTCAGCCAGCGCCTTCTCGTTAATTAGACTAGGGTCTGTTGTTTCTTGCAAACGGGCTTTTCTATTAGCCAGTTCATTGTTATACTCTGAGATGCTAATGGCTGTTTTATCCACTTTGACCATGTCATTATGACCAATATGACCACCAAAATCTAAATTAGCCACCCCTAAAAAAGCCATTGGGGCAAGTACAATCAACAAAACCAGCTTACCCAGCCAGCTTTGCATAAATTCACGCATTTTTTCCATAGAAAACCGTTTATTATGTTTATAAAAACACTTAAAAAAAATGTTAAATCAAAGGTTCTATGATACGCTATTTTAGAAAATTTTCAAAATATTTTTGGAACTTTAATAAAAAAACGCACTGATTAACAGTGCGTCTTACAAAAAAAGAGTAAATTATTTTTTAGCTTTTTTGGCTTTTGGTTCAACATTAACCGCATCTTTTAAGCCTTTACCAGCTTTAAAGCTTGGTACTTTGCTAGCTGCGATTTGTAAAGGTTCACCAGTTTTTGGGTTACGACCGGTGCGAGCAGCACGCTCTTTAACAGTAAATGTACCAAAACCTACCAATACAACGTCGTCGCCTTTTTCTAAGGTAGCTTGAACGCTTGCGGTAAAAGCATTTAGCGCTTTAGTTGCTTGGTCCTTAGTAAGACCTGCTTGGCTTGCAATGCTATCAACTAATTCTGACTTATTCATAATAAATCCTCATTGGGAAAATAAACGTAAATCCATCTTCCAAAATTGTAACCTTTTGGCGAAAATGGCTGCTAAATTTTTGAAAATTGTCAATACAACACTCAATTTGTTGCATTGTAAAAGCAAGAGGCTTATTTTACAAGGGGTATATGTTATTTTTTATAGATTTTTTCACAAAATTTCTATGAAAAAGTGAAAATTTAGCAATAAAACTAAATTTTACGTGGTTAAAACGATAAAATTAAACTGAAATGGTTTACTTTTTGGCTTGATGACTTTATTATTTGTTGTTATTATCAAAGAATGATTGAAGTTTTATGAATCAAAATCAATACACACCCAACACTCCAAACCCAGACTTTGAAAAAAAACCAGCAGGGCTAGCTCGTGGATTATTAAATATTTTATTGGTGTTTTTAGAATCTGCCATCACTTTGGTTTTGCGTTTTGACCCAAAACTTAGAAAACTGGCTTACCCTTTAGCTAGTGAAAACGTCGTGGTTTGCATTCGGACTTATTTGCCACATAGTGAGATTTACGCTACTTTTGGCTATCGGGGAGTATTGCTTGATGACCGTCTACCCGCCAGTAAAACCATGGCAGATATTACCATCAATGGCTATACATTCCAGTTGATTAACATGCTAACCAATCACAGCAGTAGTTCAGTTGATGCGCTGCAAATACGTGGAGAAGCCAAACAGGTTGCTCAACTTAAGGCGTTTTTAACCCAGCTTGGTGTGGGTGGTGTGATTGCTAATGTTTTGCAAACCATTAAAGGCAGCCAAAAAAAACCAACCGAAGAGGAAAAACAGCAAAAACAAGAAAATTATAAAGCTAAAATTGCTGAACAGCAAACAATTATTGACAATTTAACCATTGAAAATCACAAACTTAACACCATGATTTTGGAGATGCAAAGCAAACAAAAAACCCTTAAGCTTACGCTAATTATAATGGGAATTTTGGCAATATTAGCAATCATTGCAAATTTTATTTGGTAACATACATCATCCAACTCAATCAAATACAATAATTTTATATATCATTTAATAAAAATGGGGCAATTTGCAAAAGCCCTATTTTTTCATGTTCTTTAAATGGTAAGCGTCTTTGGCTAATATGCCAGTTTTTTGTATAAACTGCAAGAATATCTAAATCTGCTTTGACTTGACTTATAGTAACTTGATTGGTTTGCAATTGATTATTTTGCAGTTTATTTCTACCACACTGTATTTCAATTTTTTTTAATTCACTATTTAATTGCTGATGATGTTGTAGACAATTTAATTGGATTAAAATACAAGCATTATAATATATTAAATTAGTTTTTTTGGTATAATCTGGACTAATGGTAATATCCGAAAAATAGCACTCGCCCATATTTTTTAAATGCGATTTTGTGATACTCCATATATTTTCACTATCAAAATTACTTCCAAACAATATGACCAATTGGCTAATATCGCTAATTTGGCTAATCTCTTTGATATCTATCATTTTATTATTTTATTTTTGACGAATAATTTTCACACCTACCGACTCTGCATTAAAAATCGCCTGCGGTTTTTTGATGGTTAATTCAATTTTTGTGCATGGATAATGCTCCAAAATATACTGACAAATTTTTTCAGCTAAAAACTCAATTAATTTTGCTTGAGTTTGATGACATATTTCTTCTATTTTGGTACAAATTTCCTTATAATCAATTGTGTCATTTACATCATCACTTTGACCTGCTTTTTGAATATCATAGGTCAATTTAACATCAATTAACAATAATTGATTAATTTGACGTTCCCATGAATATACGCCAATAACGGTATTGATTTTTAAATTATTAATAAAAATTTCATCACTCATAGTTATATTTTCCAAAATATTATTAAGATTTATGTTTAATTAAGTCGATACTGTAAATAATTAATCCCAGCCAAATTAAACTAAATACTAATAATTTTTTAATATCAAATCCTTCATGATAATAAAAAATTGCTAACAAAAAAACGATACTTGGTGTTAAATAATTTAAAAAAGATAACGTATTAAAGGCCACCCATCTTGTTGCTTGATTGTATAATAAAAGCGGAATGAGTGTAATTGGCCCTGCTAAGGTTAAAAGCCAAACATCATAAGAAAACCAAAAATCCAAATGGGAACTTTTTACATCGGTTGTTAAAAGCCAACCTAAACACAGCGGAACTAATAGCAACGTTTCTAAAAATAATCCATCAATAGCATTAAATGGTGTTTGGCGTTGAATGACTCCATAAATACCAAAAGATAATGGCAACAAAAGACTAATCCACGACAGTCCGCCAAGCCAAAGTATCTGAATTAAAATTGCTGCCGTTGCCAGTGCTACTGCTATTTTTTGAAACGTTCGCAAGCGTTCGCCAAACAAAATCACTGACAACCACACCCCAAAAAGTGGATTGATAAAATACCCCAAACTTGCTTCTAAAATCTGATTATGTGCTACTGCCCACACATAAATCAGCCAATTACTTGCTATTAATAAAGACGCTAAAAAAGCAAAAGCTAGCCATCTTGGGTGTTGTCGCATCATAGCAAGCCATTGGGTTCGCCGACCCACAATCATTACAAAAAGTAGTACAACAAACGTCCAAATTATTCGATGAACGATAACTTCCGATGCAGAATAATCAGATAATTCTTTAAAATATAAAGGAAAAATTCCCCAAATTAAAAAGGCAGTTAATGCGCAAATTAACCCATTTGGTGTGGTTTTGACAGACATGTTATTGTATCGTAATATCCAGTCCAACGCTGTTTGCTAACGCTGCAAAGTTTGGAAAACTGGTAGCGACGGTTTCGGTACCATGAATAATAATTGTCTCTTTTGCTCGGCAGCTTGCCACTGCAAAACTCATAGCAATGCGATGGTCGTGATGAGACATAATTTCACCACCTGTAAAAATATCGGTTTTTTCTTTGTTTTTGCCCTTGCCTTTAATAATAATACCATCATCCAGCACGGTACACGAAATACCTAAAGTCGTTAAACCTTCTGCCATTACTGCAATACGGTCTGACTCTTTAACACGAAGCTCTTTTGCGCCTGTTAATTTGGTTGTACCTATTGCACAACTTGCCGCAATAAACAGTATAGGAAATTCATCAATTGCCAGTGGAACGAGATGCTCTGGGATTTTGATACCTTGCAATTTGGACGGACGCACTATAATGTCAGCAATTGGTTCACCGCCAACAGTCTGCTCATTACAGATGGTAATATCAGCATTCATTAATTTTAGAATATCAATTACACCTGTACGCGTTGGATTCATACCAACTTTTTGCAAGGTAATGCCGTCGCCTTGTCCAATTGCCGCCAGTACCATAAAAAACGCTGCGCTAGAAATATCAGCAGGCACCACAATATCACAAGCTGTTAAACGACCACCGCCTGTAACGCTGATTTTATTACCATTTACAGCAATTGGATAACCAAAGGCATTTAACATACGTTCAGTATGGTCACGACTGACCTCAGGTTCAGTAATCGTGGTTGTGCCATTTACCCATAGTGATGCCAAGATTAAACAAGATTTAATTTGAGCGGATGCCACTGGTAATGTGTAGTCAATCGCTGTCAAGGTTTGACTGCCAAAGATAGATAAAGGAGCTGTGCCTTTTTCGCCTGTCGTCTGTATTTTTGCGCCCATCAAGCGTAACGGGGATGCTACACGTTCCATGGGACGTTTGGATAAACTTGCATCGCCAGTCATCACACTGTCAAATTTTTGAGCTGATAAAATCCCTGCCAATAAGCGCATACTAGTACCAGAATTTCCCATATATAACGGGTTTTTTGGAGCTTGTAGCCCATCAATACCTACACCATAAATAGTAACTTTATCACCATCTCGGTGAATTTCCACGCCCATATCACTAAAGGCTTGTAGTGTTGCCAATGCATCTTCACCTTCCAAAAACCCTGTAATGTGTGTTACACCATCTGCCAGCGCCCCAAACATAATACTGCGATGTGAAATGGACTTATCGCCAGGAACACTGATGGTGCCACTGATAAAACTGCTTGGGTTAATGTGATAACTTTGCTGGGTCATGGAGTTTTCCTTGTTGATTGATTGATTTGCTAGCAACATATATCCAAAATGACGACGGGCATCTCGAGCAGTACCTAAATGTCGTAAAATTTCTTCAGAATTCTCATCTTCAATTAAAATTTTTAGTTGATTTAAATGCTCAGTAAATTTATCCAATGCAGTCAATAACGCCGTTTTATTTGCCAAAAATATATCATGCCACATAATCGGCGAACTGGCAGCAATTCGGCTAAAATCACGAAACCCGCCTGCGGCATAACGAAAAATATCCAAATTATCATCATGACGCGCCATTTGGTCGGTCAAAGTAAAAGCAATTAAATGTGGCAAATGACTGGTATAAGCCAGCACTTCATCATGACGAATACTATCCATAAACACCACATCAGCACCAATAGACTGCCAAAGTGTTTGGACAACCAATAAAGCGTTTTGATTGGTATGAGCATCTGGACAAATGATTACTTTGTGACCCAAAAATAACTTGGGATTTCGGGCATAAAAACCAGAATTTTCTGCGCCAGCGATTGGATGAGCGGGAATAAAATTGGGCAGCTGATTTCCAAAAACTTGTTTGACGTCCTCAAGAATATTGACTTTAGTGCTGCCAACATCAGTAATAATACACTCTTTATTAACATCGCCAGACATCATAGCATGTTTAATTGCCTGCAAAATAGCATGCACTGACTTTACAGGCACAGCCAGCAAAATTACATCTGCTGATGTAATGCCCTGATATACATCTGTAAAACCGTTGTGTAATACCTTCGCTAAAACAGCCGCATTAACACTGTCTTGATTAAAATCCACACCAACAATGGTTTGACACAAAGGTTTTTGGGGGTGATTGGTGTTGTAATCTTTAATTGCTTGAGCAAAACTAGCTCCGATAAGCCCAAGCCCAATCACACACAAACGCCCACACACAGGATACTGCATTACAAACTCCGCTTTTATAATACAGCTTTTGGATAAGAACCTAATACTCGTAATTCTTTTACCAAGGGACGAATTTCCTCAATGGCAGCCTTAACGTTTTTATCTTCAATGTGTCCATTCATATCAATAAAGAATACATAAGCCCATTTATTAGGACGCTCTGGGCGGGTTTCAATACTGGTCATTGATACACCATGGCGTTTTAATGGCTCTAAAATTTCAATCAAAGCGCCAGTACGGTCAGCACTGGATACCAAAATCGATGTTTTATCTTGACCTGAAGGCGCGGTATCTTCTTTGCCAATGATTAAAAACCGTGTGGTGTTGTTAGGATTATCTTCAATGTTTTCATGAAGTTTGTGTAAACCATATTCAGCCACCGCTACATCGCCTGCAATCGCTGCTGAATGCCATTCATTTTTGAGTCGTCTAGCAGCTTCGCCATTTGATGATACGGCAATGCGTTCCACATTAGGAAAATGCGTATCTAGCCAATGACGGCACTGGGCAAGTGATTGTTGGTGAGAATAAATTTTACTTAAACTATCTACTTTGGTATGTTCGGCAACTAAGAAATTATGATGAATCGGCATTTCCACTTCGCCGATAATTTTTAGATTGGAATTTAAAAAGGCATCAAGAGTATGATTAACCACACCTTCTGATGAGTTTTCTACAGGAACAACACCATACATTGCTGAACCTGCTTCGACTTCACGAAAAACATCGGTAATGGTTGCTAAAGGTGCAGTTGTTGCCGCTTTACCAAAATGTTTTAAAGCAGCTGCATGAGTAAAGGTGCCAATAGGTCCTAAAAAAGCTACTTTTTGTGGTGCCTCTAACTCCAAACACACCGACATAATTTCACGAAATAAGCGAGCCATTTTTTCGCCACTCAGCGGTCCTGAATTTCTTGCCATCACCGCTTTTAATACCTGGGCTTCACGTTCTGGACGATAAAATATTGGGTCATTCTCGTGATTTTTTTTGACATTGGCAACTTCTTGGGCAATCTTTGCGCGCTGATTAATTAAGGTTTGGATTTGCTCATCAATAGTGTCAATTTGATTGCGTAAAGTAGAAATTGCATTAGTGTCTAAAATGCCAGTTTTATGAGTCATAATAAATCCCGAGTTTTTATAAAAAATGTAGCAATGATACATGATTTTTAGGTTAAACGGTAGTATTATTTAACGACGTGCCATTTGATGGGTGGTTTGTTAAATCCAGCCTTTTTAATCTCAAAGCATTTAACATTACCGAAATAGAACTCATAGCCATCGCCGACGCTGCTATCATTGGATTTAATAACCCAATTGCTGCAAAACTAATCCCTAGGATATTATAAATAAAAGCAAAAAAAAGGTTTTGTTTAATATTACGCAAGGTTAATTTGGATATTTTTTGTGCATAATAAGCATGCACCAAAGCATCGCCCATCAGCTGAACACTGGCGGTTTGTTTAGCAACATCAGACGCTTGACCTACGGCAAAACTTGCGTCAGCCTGAGCCATAGCAGGCGCGTCATTAATGCCATCACCAATCATAGCAATTTTTTTACCCTTATCCTGCATCTGTTTAATTTTACTAGCTTTATCATTAGGTAGCATCTGTGCAAAAGCCTGTGATAATGACAATTCTTGAGAAACCCAATCAACCACAGTTTTTTTATCGCCACTCATCATTACCACATCAATATTTTCTTTTTTAAGTTGATTAACCACAATATGAGTATCTAATTTGATGGTATCTAGCAATGCAAAAATCGCAATCGCTTGTTGATTGATTAAAAGCCCCACAATACTGGCTTTTTGATAAATATCATCTTTTGGCAAACTATTTTGGTTCAAACCCACAAAATCCAGTGTGCCAATCTTTACAGTGCCAATATTTTTGATTTTGCCAACCAACCCTTGACCTATCTGTGATGAGACGTTTTCAACTGGATATAACGGTAAATTTTTATCATGAGCAGCTTGAACAATACTTTGTGCTAATGGATGATTAGCGTGTGTTTCCAAACTGGCACTAATACTTAAAATCTTATCAAAATCCCATGTGTCATCTAAAATTTTATACGCTTGCAAACTAGGCTTACCTGTTGTTAATGTGCCTGTTTTATCAAAAACCATCGTATCAATACTGCCAGCAGTTTCAAGACTGATTGCATCTTTAAAAACAACCCCATGTTTAACCCCAAGCCCCATTCCAACCATAATCGCCGCAGGCGTGGCAATCCCTAACGCACAAGGACACGCAATCACTAGTACTGCCACTGCTCTCATTAAGGCATTTTCCATATCAATGCCAAAATATAAATTTACTAATAAAGTTAGCAAAGAAACACTCACCACAACTGGCACAAAAACACTCGCCACTTTATCAGCAACTCGGGCAATTTTAGCTTTGGTGTTTTGAGCATCTGATAAAGCTTTGGCAACATCACCCAAAACGCTGTTTTGACCTGTGGCTACTGCCTGATACTCAAGACTACCCTCGCTAATCAGACTACCTGCCAGCAGTTTATCACCTACTTTTTTAACTAAAACCATACTTTCGCCGGTCAAATGGGCTTCATCAGCGTATCCCAAACCGTTTACCACTATGCCATCAACAGCAATTCTATCGCCTGTGCGCGCCAATAAAATATCAGCGGGCTTTACCAAGGTAACAGCGATTTTCTGCCAGTGGTCATCTTTTTTTATGAGGACATCATCAGGCACTAAAGCCAAAAGGGTTGATAAACTGTTTAGGCTATTTTTTTTAGTACGGTTTTCCAAATACTTACCAAGACTCACAAATGCCATCACCATCACAGATGCTTCAAAATAGACGTTTATCGTTTGATGGTGGACATGTTCGCCATGTTGCAGCCAAACATAAGTTGAATATGCCCAAATCACAGTTGTTGCCAGTGCCACCAATACATCCATATTGGCAAGACCGCCTTTAATACTTGCCCATGCCCCTTTGTAAAAATGCCCACCAAACCCAAATTGCACCAGTGTTGCCAACACAAACTGCAACCAAATTGGTGGCATAAATGCATGACTGCCAAACAGCATACCAAACATGCCTACCCAAAATGGCAACGACAATGCCCAAAGACCTAACAGTGAATAAGGGATGGTGCTGACTTGGGCAGCCGATACCGAATCTTGCATCAAAACCGCATCAAAACCTGCTTTTTTAATCCAACCAATGATTTCATCAATTGTTGTTTTGCTATCATCAAATGTAATATTTGCAGACTCACCTGCAAAATTAACACTTGCCATTTCAATGGACGATTTTTTATTAAGCACTTTTTCGATACGGCTAGCACAGGCTTGACACGTCATACCACTAATGGCGACATTAATTGTTTGCTTGTTATCCATAATTAGCCCCAAATTAAAAACCAATAAAAAAACCAAGTAAAACTTGGCTTTTATAGAAAATAAAGAAACTTGTTTTTAAGATTCCACATCAAAACCAATATCTTCTATAGTTTGGACAATTTGTAGTTTATCAAGGGCGTTTTCATCATAATCAATAATTGCCTGTTTTGTATCCAAATTTACAAATGCATTTTTTACACCACAAAGCTCATCCATGGCTTGTTGTACTGCTTTAACACACCCCTGACAAGTCATGCCTTGTATTTGTAAAGTAATCTGTTTCATAATAAAGTTCCAAAACGTTTAGCTTTTTTGGCTTTTTGTATTTGACTGACAAAGCACCAATGAGGGTTTTGCTCAATCGCATTCATGATGGTTTGAGCATCCATGACGCTTTTATCAAAAACAACCGCTACCTGCTTATTTCTAAAATCAACTTCCACGTTTTCTACGCCTGTTAAAGATAAAAGGCTATCTTTGATGGCAGAAACACAACCACCACAATGAATGGTATCAATAGTTAAAGATAAAGTTAGTAGCGCTTGACTCATAAAGATTCTCTTTTATTTTAGATGGATTAAACTTGGAGTGTATAAACTGCCAATCAATTTGGGCAGTCTTTTACTGTAACCCACTTTACCCATAAAAGCAAGTACAACCAAAGGATAATCTAAAAGCTCAATTGCATCCTATTATGGCATCACAGCAATATTTTGCAAGCCAAGCGTTTCAGGTAATCCAAATAATAAATTCATATTTTGAATTGCCTGGCCTGCTGCCCCTTTAACTAAATTATCCTGTACCACAAGCACTGTCAACGTTTCTTGGGCATTATTCTGACAAATGGCGATTTTTAGGCGGTTTGATGCTCGTACTGAACGCGTATCTGGCAAACAGCCATTTGGTAGTACATCAATAAAGGGTTCATCTTGATAAACGCTGGCAAATACACTTTGCCAATCTATCGCCGCACCTTCTTTGCTCAAGGTTAAATGAATGGTGCTAAACATGCCACGAATCATAGGCACAAGGTGTGGTACAAAACGGATATGTTGGGGAAATTTTGCCGACAAAATATCAAAAATGCCCTGCTCAATTTCTGGTTGATGGCGATGACCTGCCACCCCATACGCCGAAAAATTATCTGAAAGCTCGCTAAACAAAAGCCCCATTTTTGCATTACGTCCCGCACCTGATACACCTGACTTTGCATCAATAACGATATGTTTACCAATTAATTGGGTATTTTGTTGATTTTGCATTTTGATGACAGGATTCAGCCCCAAAATTGCCGTAGTTGGATAACAACCAGGATTGCCAATCACATTTGCTGATTTTATTTTGTCACGATTGATTTCAGGTAAACCATACACTGCTTGACCAAGCACCTCAGGACAAGTGTGCAAAAGCCCATACCATTTACTAAAATCATCCAAATTTTGCAAACGAAAATCAGCTGCCAAATCAATGATTTTAGTATTATTATCCAGTAGTTTTTTGGCAGAATTCATTGCAACACCATGAGGCGTAGCAAAAAATACCACATCGCAACTGGCAAGCTTATCATCATTTGGCTCACTGAAAACAAGTTCGCTTGTAGGATAAAAATTTGCAAAAATATCACTGACCTTTTTGCCACCTTCTGACCGTGAAGTTAGTACGTCAATTTTGACATTTGGATGATGTGATAATAGCCGAATCAATTCCGCTCCTGTATACCCTGTACCTCCAACGATACCAACCTTGATTTTATGAGCCATATTCTTTCCTTACAAATCTTTATTAGTATTTACAAGCTATCCAAACCGCGCTGCAAATCACAAATGATGTCCTTGGCATCCTCAAGCCCAACAGACAAACGAATCAGTCCGTCATTGACACCTGCTTTTTGTCGTTGTTCAGAAGTCATGCGAAAATGGGTAGTGCTTGCTGGATGAGTGATGGTGGATTTAGCATCACCTAAATTGTTAGTAATGCTAATCATTTTAGTACTATCAATCACATGCCAAGCCGCAGTTTTATCCAGTACTTCAAACCCAATAATCGCCCCAAAAGCCGTTTTACCATCAAATTCAACATGCTGGCTTTTAACCAATTCATGTGATGGATAGTCAATCAACCCTGAAAAATGCACTTTTTTAACGTTGGGATGATTGCTTAAAAATTCAGCGACTTTTTCGGCGTTTTGACAATGAGTTTTCATGCGAAGTTTTAGAGTTTCCAACCCCTTTAATAGCACCCAAGCATTAAAAGGTGATAAGCTAATTCCGCCCGTTCTAACTACGGTAAAGGCTTTTTCCATCAGTTCATCGCATCCAACCAAAGCACCGCCAAGCACCCGACCTTGACCATCAATGTATTTGCTTGCTGAATGAATCACCACATCAGCGCCAAGTGTCAAGGGTTTTTGCACGATAGGCGTTGCAAAACAGTTATCAACAATTAGTAACGCATTGTTTTGATGGGCCAAATCCGCTAAAAAGCGAATGTCTGCAATTTGAGCCAAAGGATTGCTTGGACTTTCACAATACAAAACTTTGGTGTTAGGCTGAATGGCATTTTGCCAAGCTTTGTTATCAAAGCAATCTACATAACTGATTTCAATACCAAATGCTTTAAAATAAGTATCAAATAACGCCACTGATGACCCGAACAGCTGCTTGGCACATAAAAGATGGTCACCTGTTTTTAAATACGCCAAACACATTGTTAAAATTGCACCCATACCGCTGGCGGTTGCCACTGCTCGTTCGCCGTTTTCTAAAAGCGCTAAACGCCGCTCAAAAGCCCGTACGGTTGGATTGGTATGGCGTGAATAAATATTACCCTTTTTTGTACCATCAAAATGGTCAGCGGCATCTTTGGCAGATTGATAAACATAAGAGCTGGTAGTAAAAATTGCTTCGCTATGTTCGCCTTCATCAGTCCGATGATAGCCGCCGCGCACCGCAAGCGTTTGCTCAGCAAAATCTAAATCCAAATTCAAGGCATCTGATTGCCAGTTAGAGTCTACGATTGTCATTATTGCTCCATGTTCTTGAAATTATAGAAAAATCAAAGTATTGCAAATAAAATATTTTTATTAAAAATCTATTATATGCCTTTTTTTATCAAAATAGAAATGTTTTATTAATAATTTGCCGTTTATTTATCCAAACCCAAACGGTATTTTTTGATGCTAATTTTTTATTTTATTTTTAATATCGCGCTGACAGCTTGGATTAAATATTATTTTAGTGCTTTAATAAATTGATTAACATGATTGGTCAGCAGAATTGATAAAAGGGAATCAGTCTCATACTAACTCCCCATTTATAAAAACCTATTTACTCAATTGATTTAAAATCATAACCTAAATTTATCAGCCCTCCAAGAGACTTTGTCCTAAATAACCATTTTTTTCAAAGCCTGGTAACGTAAAGAAGTAACCACCTCCAAATGGGCTGATGTATTCTTCTAAAGGCTCGCCATTTAATAAATTTTGCACAAAAATAAAACCATCATCTAAATTTGCCTGATAGCAAATAAATATCAATCCCACATCAAGCTGGCTTGCCTTAGAAAGCCCTCGTGAATAGTTGTAAGGACGACGATACAACAAATGTTTTTTCATAAAATCAGGGTCACGTGAATTTGCCAAACGTATATGACTATCTTTAGGAATACTATCTCCATCAGGGTCTTTTTGATAGTCTGGCGTATCATGTTCATGTTTCATGCCAAGCGGTGCGCCACTGTATTTTTCACGTCCAAAAATTGTTTGTTGTTCCTGTAGAGGTGTTCTATCCCAAAACTCTACAAAATGCCGAATCAAGCGAACTGCTTGGTAGGTACCATTTTTTGTCCATGATGGTTCATCTTGGGCATTTTTGGCAACACCTGTCCACAAAACATCGTTAGCAACCTGAGCATTTGAAACGTCAGGGTTAGCAGACCCATCACGAAAACCAAACAAATTACGAGGGGCTTGATCTTGAGGAGACTTAGGTAAAAATCCATCAATACTCCATTTGATTGCTGCATAAGCGCTTAATTGCTTAATCAAATCACGCAGGGCATTTTGGCACGTTTCAGGGCTAAACGCACAAATTTGCAATGAAAAATCACCATCACACCAGTCACTTTGAAGCTTATCATTGGGGAAATCTTTCATTTGAGTTAAATGCTTGGGTTTTTTATCCGCCAATCCAAAACGTTTATCAAATAAACTTTCACCCACGCTTACCGTAATTGTCAAACCATCCGCTGGTATGGTTTGCCCTAAAATGCCGCTGCCAGACGGTGGAAGTTTTGGGTCTGGGTCATGCAGTTGCCCACCTTTGGTTAAAAATTCGATTCGCTGGCTGATAAGCCAAAACATTTTTTTAAGCTCATCAATGGTGTTAATACTAATATCAAACGCTGAAAATATTGCAAATGGTTGATGTGGCGTTGCAATTCCAGCTTGATGAACACCATAACAATCATAGCCTTGTGTAGAGTGCTCAGCTGGATTTTGAGGGCTATTTTGAGTGGTTTTTTGGTAACTTGATGTATTTTTATCACACGCTCCTAACACACCAGCAACAGTAAATGCGGTGGCAGTTTTTAATAAAGTGCGTCTTGGCATGTTTTCTAAAATAGACACAACAATCTCCTCATTTAGACAACCTAATAATTAGTAACTCATTTTTTAAACAAACCACCCAATCGCCAAAACAATCGGGTGGTTTATTAATGGTTCTTTATCATAAAAAGACTTTTCTTGCAAAAGACCAAAGGTGTTAATCCAACCCTAAAAGTCCACGCAATTTTGCTAAATCTTCTGCCAAAGCATTGATTGGAGCTTGTAAAGCCTTACGGTCAGCATCAGTTAATTTATCGTAAGTTTCAAAGCCGTCGCCTTTTTTATATTTTGCTAAAATTTCATTAACAATCTTAAATTGAGCATCGGTTTTTTCCAGCAAGGCTTTATCTTTTTCAGCAATATTGGCACGGAACAATTCAACAATTTTTTGTGAGCCTTCAATATTTGCTTGGAAATCACTCAAATCAGTATGACTGTAACGGTCTTCTTCACCGCTAATTTTACTGCCTGCAACTTCTTCAATCAGCACACTAGCGCCACCTACTACTTTACTTGGTGGGAAGTTTAATAGGTCAATTTCTTTTTTAAGTTTTTCTATATCGCTCAGCAATTTATCTGCAAAAACTTCCGCTCCCTTGGTGGTGTTTTCTTTCCATAAAATGTATTCAATACGGTGAAAACCGGTAAAACCTTCGTCTTTTGCACCCGCTTTAAAATCATCTTCACGCGCATCAATTACAGGGTCTAATTCATTGAATAGCTCTGCAATTGGCTCGATACGCTCATAGTGTACACGCGTACTAGCAAATTTTGCTTTTGCTTCTTCAGTTTTGCCTGCTTTTATTGCTCCTACAAAGTCTTTAGTTTTAGCTA
Organism: Moraxella sp. I5G; assembly: GCF_055193055.1. Classification (NCBI taxonomy): domain Bacteria; kingdom Pseudomonadati; phylum Pseudomonadota; class Gammaproteobacteria; order Moraxellales; family Moraxellaceae; genus Moraxella; species Moraxella sp. I5G. The sequence continues at coordinate 63,791 of NZ_JBUXLH010000004.1, forward strand.
GAAGTTGTTCAGCTTCACCTTGTACGTATTTCTTGTATTCAGCTAGAGGCTGGGCTAGTGCTTCTAAATTAGCTTCATTTGTAGTATCTTTAAAACCACTGTCTGTAACAATCAGCTTGCCACGAGGGTTATTTAATAAACCACAGGTCATTTCATATTCACCGGGCAACAGTGTTACCGTTAGGTTATTAGATAAACTTGGAGCGATATTCTCACGCTCATCAACCACCATCACTCCTTTTAAAATCTCCCACTCCAAGGCGCGACTACTGGCATTTTTAATCGCAAAGGTTGTTTTGCCACTAGGTACTGTAATCTCCATTGGCTCACATGCTGTGTCTGTTACAGCAACATTCACCACACCATCAGCAGATGGTTTGCCAGATGCGGCGGCTTGACCGTCTGCTTTGGCAGGTTCATCAGCCTTTGGTGGCTGACAAGCGGTCAACCCTAAAACAACGGCAAGAGTTAGTAAAGACAATTTAAGTTTCATATTTTTTCCTTGTAAAGTTAGGCAGTTTTAGTTTTACTGCCAGTTAAAAAAACCAATAATGCTGGAATTAAGTAAAGAAAATAAAGCACCACATCACTGGTTACTGGATGGTCGGTATACCCCAAAAATCCTGAAAGTACCACACCTAATGCGCTGTTTTCGTGTAGGATTGGTGAAAAATCAGCCAAAACTGTTTGACCAACATTCCAAATACCCGCTTCATGCAGCGCCCGAAAAGAACCTGCAAACAGTCCTGCGGCAACAAAAATCAAAAACACACCTGTAATCTTGAAAAAACGCGCCAAATTAATGCGCACACCACACTGATAAATCAGCCAACCAATCAAAGCCGCTAACAACAAACCTGCAACTGCACCAATAGGCATTTTAGAATCTGGGCTTTGCTCAAAAACAGCAATTAAAAAGAATACACTTTCTAAACCCTCTCGCAGCACCGCTAAAAATGCCATTAAGACAAGCGCCCATCCCTGTTTATTTCCTTGATTTAGAGCGCTTTGCACTGACGTTTGTAAAGAATCTTTGATGCCTTTAGCGGCTTTTCCCATCCAAATCACCATATAGGTCAGCATAGCAACCGCAACCAGCCCTATAACTCCCACCACAAATTCTTGTTCTTTTTGTGGAATCTCACCAGTTAGTTTATGGATGCCGTAACCAATCACAGTGCAAAGCAGGGCTGCTAAAAAAGCCCCTGTCCAAACTCGACTCATCAGGTGCATATGACCAGATTGACGTAAAAACCCCGCCACAATTCCCACAATCAATGCTGCTTCTATACCTTCGCGCAGCATAATGAGTAACGCCACCCACATTTTGCACACCCTCTTATTCTATATTTTGATACTTCTTGATAAAATTCATAATAAACTTATAAATTGATGAAATTATAACTGAATTTTTTTCAAATGGGAATGATTTTTATTAAAAAAATAAAATATTTTGTTACAAGCTGAATAACTTGAGCAATTATAGGCGCTTTTTTGATTAAAATTAAATCAATAAAAATTTAATAAAATCATAACAATAAAAAAAATTAAATCAAAATCCAAATATACATATCAATTAATCTAATTTATCAAAAAATATCAAGCGTGATAAAACAGCTTAATAAATATGCTTATTATTTTAAAGAAATTTTTTTATTAATTTAATGATATAAATCAAAAGTTTATAAATAAAATTAATTTATCGTTTATTTATTATTTATTCCATGTTTACAATCGTATTTTTTAATAATATTATTTTTTATTGATTCTTATGATTATTTTTAATAAAATTCGTTGGTAATAATTGTTAAAATCAGGCAAAATATAGTAATTTTTATTTAAGGTGAAAAAAATGACCACTCGCATTGAACATGATTTATTAGGTGAACGCGAAATCCCTGCAGACGCTTATTGGGGCATTCACACGCTGCGTGCCAAAGAAAACTTTAACATCTCCAAACAGACCATTTCAGATATTCCTGAATTTGTGCGTGGTATGGTGATGGTAAAAAAAGCAACTGCAGCTGCCAACTTTAAACTGGGTGTGCTTTCTGAAAAGGTGGCAACTGCTATTGATAAAGCATGTGATGAAGTTTTAAAAAATGGTCGTTGTCTTGACCAATTCCCATCGGATGTATTTCAAGGCGGCGCTGGCACTTCGGTAAATATGAATACCAATGAAGTAATTGCAAATTTAGCTTTGGAAATTTTAGGTGAAGCACGGGGTAATTATGCTGTAATTGACCCAATGGATCATGTCAACGCCAGTCAGTCCACCAATGATGCCTATCCTACAGGGTTTCGCTTAGCGGTTTATCACAGTATTTTAACCTTAGTTCATCAAATTAGTCATCTACAACGTGCCTTTAGTCAAAAAGCAGATGAATTTAAAGACGTATTAAAAATGGGCAGAACTCAACTTCAAGATGCAGTTCCTATGTCTTTGGGTCAAGAATTTAAAGGTTTTGCCACATCACTAGAAGAAGAAGTAACCAACCTAAAACGCAACAGTAAATTGTTATTATCCGTCAATTTAGGGGCAACCGCTATTGGAACTGGTGTCAATACACCAGAAGGTTATGCTCCTTTGGTTGTTGAAGAATTGGCTAAAATTACAGGGCTGCCCTGCTCGCTTGCTCCTGATTTGATTGAGGCGACTTCTGATTGTGGCGATTATGTTAGTGTGCATGGTGCGCTTAAACGTCTTGCAATCAAACTGTCTAAAATCTGTAACGATTTGCGCTTATTGTCATCAGGTCCACGTGCTGGTCTAAACGAAATTAATTTGCCTGAAATGCAAGCTGGTTCATCCATCATGCCCGCTAAAGTTAATCCAGTTATCCCTGAAGTTGTCAATCAAGTATGCTTTAAGGTAATTGGCAACGATACTACTGTTGCCTTTGCTGCTGAGGCTGGACAATTACAGTTAAACGTCATGGAACCTGTTATCGCTCAAGCCCTTTTTGAGAGCATTTCTTTGCTTGGCAACGCTTGTGTAAATCTTAGCGACAAATGTGTTGATGGCATCACTGCCAACCGTGAAATTTGCGCCAACTATGTGCTAAACTCCATTGGCATCGTTACTTATTTAAATCCATTTATTGGTCATCATAATGGCGATAAGGTTGGCAAAATCTGTGCTCAAACTGGTAAAGGTGTTAAAGAAGTCGTTTTGGAATTAGGACTGTTAACATCAGCACAGCTAGATGATATTTTATCACCAGAAAATCTACTAAACCCAACATATAAAGCCAAAAAAGTTCAATAAATTTAAATTTTTTGATTAAATAAGCCATAAGAAATTATTAATAATTAAATTATTCTTATGGTTTATTTTTTTTATTCAAAAAAATCCTGAAAATAATAAGCTTATATAAATTATAAAATGTATTTGATAAGCTTATCAAAATAAGATTTTTTGATAATAAAAGTGTAATATTTTAATAAAAAAAAGATAAATAAAATATTTAAAATTTTATTTATTTTATCGGATAAAAGTGTTAGCATAAATTTAAGTGTTAGATTTTGTATTTTAAATAAAGAATTTATCCATCTATCTATTAATTATTTGCAAGGATATTATCATGAGTCAAATTCAATGCCCAAATTGTCATACCATGTTTACGGTTGATAAATCCAACTACACTCAAATTCTAGAACAAGTTCGCACCAGAGAATTTCAAGCCGAAGTTGAAAAAAGAATGCAAGAAATTCAGCAGCAAATCCAGCATAATGCTGAGATTGATAAAATTCAAACCCAAAGACAATATGATGAAATCATTAGTCAAAAAGACCAAGATATTATCGCACTGCAAAATGAGCTAAACAACCATCAAAAAGACAGTGAATTAGCAGTAATTAATGCTCAAAATAAACTACATGCTGAAATTAGTGAACAAAATCAAACCATTACTGCGTTAAAAACACAAATCCAATCTTTACAAATCGCCAAAGATAATGAAAAGAAGTTTGAAATTGCTCAGGCAATCTCTGAAAAAGAACAACAAATTTATCAATTAAACACCAATCTGCAAATGCAAACCAAAGAGAGTGAATTGGCTACACATAATTTAAAAGAACAATATGAACAAAAGCTGCGTCAAAAAGATGAAGTCATTGCCTTTTATAAAGATTTTAAATCCAAACAAAACATCAAGCTTGTTGGGGAAAGTCTAGAACAGCACTGCGAAACTGAATTTAACCGCATTCGTACTACAGCGTTTATTAACGCTCAATTTGGTAAAGATAATGACATCAAAACTGGCAGTAAAGGCGATTATATTTATCGTGAATTTGACGATGATGGCAATGAAATTGTCTCTATTATGTTTGAAATGAAAAATGAATACGAACAAAGTTCCACAAAAAAGAAAAATGAACATTTCTTTAAAGAGCTGGATAAAGACCGTAATCAGAAACAATGTGAATATGCAGTTTTGGTTTCTTTATTAGAAGCTGACAATGAATTTTACAATGCAGGGATTGTTGATGTGTCTTATGCATATCCAAAAATGTATGTAGTGCGTCCACAATCTTTTATTACAATCATTTCATTACTTAGAAACGCAGCATTAAATTCTTTAAAATACAAACAAGAATTGCAACAAATACGTAATCAAAATATTGATATTACCAATTTTGAAGAAAAATTGGATAAATTTAAAGAAGGGTTTGCAAAAAATTATCGTCTTGCCAGTGAACGATTTAAGACCGCGATTGATGAAATTGACAAAACAATTATACATTTACAAAAAACCAGAGAAGCCCTATTGTCTTCAGAAAATAATTTAAGATTGGCAAATAATAAAGCTGATGATTTAAGTGTCAAAAAACTTACCAAAAATAATCCAACCATGAAGGCAAAATTTGATACTTTAAGTGAGTCAAATCACCAATAAATAATTTATAGGTAAGTTACAAACAGTCGCCACACGCCTATTGTAAAATTTTAAATAACAAAGCCAAACAAAAGCGTATGTGGCGCTGTGACATGTTTTAAAAGCAAATTTAAACTAAATGTGTGAAATATTTTTTACAAATTTAAAACCAGACACAAATCCGTAACAAATTTTTAGGCAAAAATTTTAAACCAACATTACAAAATAAAAACCCTTAAGAAGTATTTAGTCAAGTTAAAATAATGCATTTGTTTAATTTTTAAAATTTCATCTTATATTTTTAGGAAAATTAAATTTCTAATTTTTAACCCCTTTTCAATTTAGAAATTTTTTTGTAAAATTCAACGCGTCAAGAACAATGGTACTTAAATTTAAAAAATCTTTTCACTTTCAATAATTTTAGTTTTAGACGCTATGCTTTTTACCAAAAACTGGCGCATGTCGCCCATTAAATTAACTGCCTTTGTTTCTGCCTATTTTGCTTTTGTGCTAAATTGGGCATTTTTTCGAGCAGTATTTGAACTGTATCAACCAATTGGCAAAATCAGTGATTATTTTATTTACACCGTACCAATTGTCTTGTGGGCGTTGTGTTATGGGGTGTTTTTGCTGTTATCTATTCCTTATTTACATAAGGTTATCATACCAATATTACTTCTTATCAGCGCAGCAATCAGTTATCATTCTGTGTTTTTTAATGTGTATTTTGATAAAGACATGCTCGACAATGTCCTGCAAACTACGCCTGCTGAAAGTATACGCATGATATCGTTTAGTTATGTTGCATGGCTTTTGTTCTTGGGTGTACTACCAATAATACTTTATATTAAAGTCAAATGCACATACAGTATTTGGTGGCAAGAAATTATAAAACGCATTGCTGCATTGATGGTATCTTTGGTGATAATTGGTGGCACGGCAATGATTTTTTATCAAGATTATGCGTCCTTTTTTCGCAGTCATCTTGTTGTCAAGCATTTAATTGTGCCATCTAACTTTGTTGCTGCAAGCATTAGCAAAATTAAAAAAATGCGTGCTGCCAACACGCCTTATTTAGCAATCAATAAAGACGCTAAATTACAAAAAACTGATGATAAACGCAATGTGCTTATTTTTATACTCGGTGAAACAACTCGTGCACAAAACTGGGGATTAAATGGTTACAAAAATCAAACCACACCAAAACTTGCTCAGCGCATAAAAAACGGAGAAGCAGTCATTAATTTTTCAGATGTTAGCAGTTGTGGTACAGCAACGGCGCTATCGGTGCCTTGTTTATTTTCTGACATGGGACGCGAGCAATACGATGAAACTAGAGCAAAAAGCCAAGACAACGTCCTAGATGCTTTGCAATATGCTGGTGTGCAAGTTCAATGGATTGAAAATAACAGTGATTGTAAAGGCGTCTGCATACACATACCAACAACCAACACCATTCATTTAAACTTACCAAATTATTGCACAAATGGCGAGTGTTTAGATAATATTATGCTGCCTGAACTGGATAAAATATTAGACACGCCATCTAATAATGACCTCATGGTTGTATTACACACCATTGGTAGTCATGGACCAACTTATTTTGAGCGTTACACTGATAAAGAACGACTATTTACACCAACATGTGACACCCAAGAAATCAATCGTTGCAATGACGAAGAATTACGCAACACTTACGATAACAGTGTGGTTTATGTAGACCAATTTATTGATGCGATTATTACGCGCCTGCAACAACATCAAGACTGGAAAAGTAGCGTAATTTATGCTTCAGATCACGGCGAATCGTTGGGTGAAAATGGAATTTATCTTCATGGTACACCCTATGCAATTGCTCCAAAATATCAAACTCAAATACCAATGGTGCTGTGGCTTTCTCCAACATGGATAGAAGCCAAAGGAATAAATGTTGATTGTTTGCAAAAGCATCATCAAAAACCATATTCACACGACAATATTTTTCATACATTAATTGGCTTAAGTGATGTTAATCCCGATACTGTCAAAAATTATCAAGCCAATCTAGATATTATCGCAAATTGTCATTAACGTTTATTTTTGATAAAAACTACTAAAAGGTTGTCCAAATCTCATGAGACGACCTTTTTCGTGACTGCCCGCTATACCCTGTTAGAGTCATGGTTTTATCGATTAACTAAGTTAACATATCAACGGTGGTAGTGCGGCTGAGTATGAGGGAAAATTGAAAACCTGTGAATTGCTTTTAGTGATTTAATTTTAAGCCAGAATAAATGGGATTTAAGGAAATGGGAAATAAAAACTTACTAACATTAAAAAACAAATAAAATATGATAGAACAACTAACTTAACATAGCTATTTTGCTAATACAAACAATACGAAAATTAAATATGATGAAAATACAAGATTGGGGCGGCGGTTTAACTCAACATGAGGTTGAGGCCATTGAAAAAATCAAACAGGCTTTTCAAGCTTCTGAAAATAACAAGAAAGTAAAAGGACAGGGATTTGACGCATTAAAATCCTTGAAATCCATTTTCCCTTGGAAAGGATACTCGGGCTTTCGCTTCGCGGATATAAAAGAACGTAAAGAAAGTGAATTTGATTTGGTTATTGTTACCCATTGCAATGTGTTGATTATTGAGTTGAAACATTGGAATGGTGAACCTATTACCAATAATGGACTACGTTGGTATAAAGGGAAAAAAGATATGGGGCATTCACCCGTTGAAATTACCCGAAAAAAGATGTTCCTGTTAAAAAATAAATTAGAACAATTTCGTGGACAGTTTGCCAACTCTACGGAAAGATTCCCTATTCCAAAAATTGAATTTTTGGTTGTTATGACAGGAAATTCGGATTTTAGTAGATTATCTGACAAGGAAAAAATGAATGTTATTAGCTTAGAGGATTTTTTAAAGTTGGCTGATAATCAAAAATTTACCGCGCAATTTGGTACATACACCAAATATCCTGATAATTGTACTTTAAATAAGAATTTTTCTATTTTTGATGAAATTTTTTGTACCAATAAAAACGAAACTAAAAGTATCAGTATTGGTGGATATTACGCAGAAGACAACGCTATTTTCTCCCACCCTAAAGACATTTATCAAGAATATCTAGCTCAAACCGAAAACAAAAAGCACCAAGATCAAGCCTTATTGCGCCGTTGGGATTTCACTAAAATCAACTGTCCCGAAGCTCAAACACCTGACGGGCGTTATCGCCTAGTCAGCCGTGAATACGATGTATTGAACCATATTAAATTACAAAATAAAGACTTGTATCACGCTTGCTTGAATTACAAATCTACCCCGCAAAAAGGTGAAATCACTGCGGAACATATTGATTTATTTGAGCTGTTTCCACAACAAAAACGTTTTGACCAATTTGTCGGCGGATACAATGGTGAAAATTTAAGCACGGAACGCCGTTTGGGATTAGTGCAATTATTGTTGGATAAATTTGCCCAGTTACACAAAGTCGGTATTGCCCATCGTGATTTGGGTAATCACAGCATTTGGCTCTCGGCAGATGACAAAATTACGCTATCGGGGTTTGCAACCGCCTATTTTTCATCTGAGGAAACGGTTGGTGACATTCGTGAGATTTTGGAAGTCTCTGGCGATTTGGCAAAATCTCATTTTCCACTTTCAGACGGCATCAAACTCACACCATACCAATATGACGTACGTTCTTTGGCAGTTTTAGCATGGCATATCATTCAGGCAAAACGCATTTCACCGGTCAGTCTTGATGAAATGAAAAATAAATTAGCGGATGAAACAGCATGGTATGCTGAAATTTTGCGTGAGGCATTGTCTGATATACCTTTTAAAAGTGCGGTGGATTTTTTAGATAAATTTAATCAAGCCAAACCTGAGCAGGCGGTAGATTTTTCTTTTGATTTTACAAAATTAGAGCCGTTCACACATGACATCAACCATTCCCGTGCCTATCGTGAAGATGATGATTTTATTGTAGAAACCAGTGAGAAAGAAGTTTACTGTTCCAATGGTTTGTTGGTTAAAGCATGGCTGAATGCAGACCCACAAAATGATAATTCAAAAGCCAGAGTAGTTTTGAATTGGCTGGAAAATATGGCAAAACTGGCAAATTTGTCGCCTGATTATGTACCGAAAATCCGAGAATTCGGTATTGCCAAGAAATCAGGCTGCCTTTTTGCAGCAAGTGATTTTATTGACGGGCATACTTGGCAAGATATTTGCAAACTTGATTTGTCGGATGAGCAAAAACAGGTTCTTATTCATCAATTTATTCAAAATATTGAGCATTTGCACAGTTTGGGTTTCACGCATGGCGATTTGAAACCTGACAATGTGCTGGTAGCAATCGATGATGATTCTGATCGGCTGTATATTTTGGACATATTGGATTTTTCTTCAAGCGGGCAAAGTCAGTTCAATACTGAATATTCGCCGGAATTTGACCACCCTACCGAGAAACAACGCGATAATTTTGCCGTGATGAAAATGGCGTGCGAATTATTGGGCGTTGAATGGAATAGGTCGTCTGAAAGTTTTGCTGAAGTTGCTGAAGTGATACAGCAAGAGTATTCAGATAGCCAAACTGCGTTCATTTCATTAGCACGTTTTAAAGAAGCACTCGTTCCCAAACCGGCTACGCCAATGATTGATATTACAGTGGGCGGGCGCGAGTCTTTTTCACCAATTGCAATTTACCCTGAAAATGGTGAATTGTTTGTTCAATTTGAAAAGAGCAAGCAAGGTGATGTACTGGTGCAATTTATCGGTTTGGGCGGTGTATTAAAAGCATTTTATTCAGTAGAAGATAAACAATTTACTCATGCGTTAGCTCCAATCAACCGTGATTACATCAGTAAGAGAGATAGAGATAATAGTGTAATGAGCCTAACGCTGGGCTTAAACATTACTTATGATTCTTATAGTGAAATGACTGTACTAAATCATTCACTAAAAACTAACGAGCAGTTTATCCATACCATCAACCAATTTATTACTAAACATATTTCCAAACAACCCGAAGAAGAACTTATTGAAAAATTTGAAGTTTCTGAAACTGAAATTGTTGATGCTGAAATTGCAGTACCGGTTATTGAACAGCGCCCCAACATTCAAAAACTTTGGCAAGCTATTTTAGATACCGAAACGGAAGCCTTGCCATCTATTACTGCCAGCGAAGTATTACAAAAAACCGAAAACGGCGAAACTTATATTCCCTATGATGGCGAAATCAATCCGATTGATCAGTTTAAGCGAGATGAAATTATTGAGGCTATTGGAAAAAGCGAAGACGGCGAAAAAACCTTTAAATATGGTGTGGTAGATATTGCTAAAAGTCAATTGAATGAATTACACATCAAATCCAAAAGTTTGACCAATTCTGTAAATAATATTCAAGCAGATACAGCTGTTTATTTGCAAAGTAAGCAGAATAAGGCATCTTATACACGCCGTAAAAATGCCTTACAACGCATTCTAGATGGTGAAAGTGCGGTAAAAAATCTAGTGCATTATTTTGATGAACATTGCAACTTGCCGTCTGAAAAATATGAGATTCATGTCAGCGATGAAGAATTTAAACGCTATGACCAGCCTGAAAAAAATGTAAGCCTTAATGAAGCACAACGTATTGCCTTTCAGCGTTTGATTGCCAATGGACCATTATCCTTATTACAAGGTCCGCCGGGAACAGGGAAAACAGAATTTATTGCCGCATTTGTACATTATTTATTTGATGTGCAAAAGGTTCGAAATATTCTACTGGTCAGCCAATCACATGAAGCAGTCAATACTGCTGCCGAACGTATCCGTAAACACTGTCAGCGTTTGGGAACAGATTTGCAACTGGTACGGTTCAGTAATCGTGAAATTGCCGATTCTGAAATATTGGAAGATGTATTTTCACCCAATTTGGTCGGGCAAAAAAGAGCTCAGTTAAATGTAAACAAGATTAGCAATATCTGCCAGCTTGGACGTAGCATGGGGCTGCCTGAAGACTATTTGCGTAAACGTGCCGAATTAGCGTTTGATATTGGCGTGCAAATCCGCCGTTATCAAAAAATTGTTAAATCATCAAAAGATGAAACCGTTGATGAAGATGAAAAATGCTTACGCAAAAAATTAGAAAAAAGCATTAAAGAACAAGCTCAAGCAATGGAGCTACGTGAATTGGTTGAAATTGACGAAATTCTGCCAAAATTTATCAGTAAATTGGATCACAAGCATAATATTCAGCCGATTGAAAATATCCAAGCAGGTAAACTGATTGATTTAACCCAAGATATGCTGGAAGCCCTATCCAACGAACGCACCAATTATGATGAATTTTTGGCTCGTTCCCGTCAGCTTGTGATTGGCACTTGCGTAGGTATCGGACAACGCCATATCGGAATTGCCGATAATCTTTATGACTGGGTGATTGTGGACGAAGCCGCACGTTCTATTTCCAGTGAATTGGCGATTGCCATGCAGTCTGGTACGCGTATTTTGCTAGTTGGTGACCATAAGCAACTACCGCCTTTGTATTCAGAAGAGCATAAAAACGCACTTGCCCGCCGGTTAGGGATTTCCAAACGTGATGAAGAATTAGACCAAGCATTAGGCAGTGATTTTGAGCGAGTTTTTCAATCTGAATACGGCAAACAAACCTGCGCTACACTTAAAACACAATACCGCATGGCTCCTGCGATTGGCAGTTTGGTATCAGCATGCTTTTATGAAAATGTTTTGGAAAACGGTAAAACTGACAATGATGTGCCTAATATTTATTTCAGGCTACCTGAAAAGATAAAATCCTGCGTTACATGGTTAGATACAACTTCATTACCAAATGCGTATCATGAGCAAGGCAAAAGCGGTAGCTTATCCAACCGTGCCGAAGCCGATGTAATTATTGGGATATTACAAGATTTGGCAAACGATGAAACGTTTATGAATAGTGAACCTGTACAAAAATGTTTAGAGAAAAACGAACAAGCCATTGGTGTAATTTGCATGTATGGCGAACAGAAGAAACTGATTCGTAAAAAATTCAATGAACGCAGTTGGAATGACGACTTCCGCCGTTTAGTTAAAATTGACAGTGTGGACAGTTATCAAGGTAAAGAAAACCGTGTGATTGTCTTGTCGCTTACTCGCCATGATAAAACTTACAGCACAGGCTTCTTGCATCTACCAAACCGTATTAACGTAGCCTTATCTCGAGCTATGGATAAACTTATTATCGTTGGAGCAAAAACCATGTGGGAACATCCCAAAAACAGCAAAACGCCATTGGCAAAAGTTTTACGTTTTATACAAAAGCAAAATAATCCGCAAGATTACATAATTAAGATATTAAAAAACGGAGCCAAAAAATGAGTGAACAAAAAACACCTTATAATCAAATAGATTTTGTGGTTAAAGCTCCGCGTTTTCGTATCGTATTTTCGTATATGAGCGATAAAGGCGTGGCATTTGTGCGAGAATATATGCTTCGCTTATTAAAAATAACGCCATGCAAACCTGCACAAATTGCCCAATATTTCGGATTTAGCCAACACGAGACCGAAGTTGCCCTTGCTGATTTGGAGAGCAATAAATGGATTATTTGGCAGGATAACGGCTTGATTGCATTATCGGCAGAAGGGCAGAGACTGTTTCAAGACAATCAGGAATCACCCCATATTCCTACTTTAAAAGAATGTGGTGGTGAATATCGTATGGAATTATTAGATAGTAATTTTCTGAAAAAAAACGACTGTGATAAAAATCGTCAACACGCGATTGAGTTAGTCATCGAACCGAAGGTGTTATCAGAAAGTAGCGAAATTGCACGAAAAAAATTTCAAAATCGCTTTCGCCAGCTAATAGAAGATGAAATTGTTGAAGTTAAAAATGAAGTAGGTGAAATTGAAAAGGATATTTCACTATATAAAATTGATGTTATTGAACCCAAAGGTGCGCCTGATTATTTCCGTTTCACGCAACAATTTGAATTGCTGCCTGAAACAGGACAAGCTAAAGAACGCAATGATGTGCCGATAATTACTCATCAAGAAAATATTCAGCAAGCCATTACTGCACAACTGGAGAAATTTTATCGTCATGATAATTTGCGTGAACTGCGTAATAGTATGGCAGAAATTAGTGATGACGATACTTTAAAAGTGCTATTCGGCGGAACATTAGACTTTAACGAATTTTTAAAAGTTTATCAGGAGCATGAACAACAAAATGGCTTGTATTTTTTAGGACAAATTTATCATCAAGAAACCTTGTTCGAACAAATCAATAAAATTTTAGATAACTTAAACAAAAAATCACCTAAAAAACTCTATTGGTTGGCTCCAAGCGATATTTACTGGGGAAAACAACGGAAAATTCATGACAAAATTCAAAATTTAATAGATAAACAAAAAAATGGCTATGATTTTCACCTGTACTTACCTTTGCCTTCCGAACGAAATCAGCATGAAAAACAAGAATGGCTAAATCAATTTAGAGATATATCAGATAAAGTACTTTACGGATTCTGTGAAGGTTTTTTAGATGGAAATACTGAAATTCTATTTCTAGAAGATAAATTTGCTGTAGTTTGTTATCACGCAAAACTATCTTCTTATCCTGTGACATTGCCTATCGGGTTTATGACTACCGATATTAAAAAAGTAAATCATATTATAAGATTGGCTAAAAATTATCTAAATTCTGCCCTATTCCCTGATAGAGATGAAGATGAAATAAGACAAAAAGACTTTGGTTTATTATCACAATAAAAAAACAACCTACATCCTGTTTTTAAGTATGTGGGCTGCTTTTTCAATGTTTATTCAGCCCAACCAACAACATCTTCCACCGCCTGCCGCGTTTTAGCGCGCTTGGGTTCGCCTGTGCGATAGCCAAACGCCGCCATGACGCTGACACGGTATTCGTCAAGGTTGATTAAGCCTTTCTCCGACAGCAGCTTTTCCACATTTTCTTTTTGAAAGCCTTCCATCGGCGTGGAATCCACACCAATCAACGCGGCAGCGGTCATCATACTCGCCAACGTAATATAGGTTTACTTGGACGCCCAGTCGTTAAATGCACGCGGATCATTGGCAATGGCAAAATCGGTTTCGGCAAACTGGTTAAAAAACCTTGCATCATTTCAACGGTTTCAGACGGCATCCCATGCACACCGCCCCAGATTTTTTCTTGATAATCCGCCTGCATGGCAGCCTGCGTACGCGCCAACAAAATCACAAAATGGCTGCAATCCATAATTTTTTCCGCCGCGCCCCATGCGATGCCGCGAAACTCTTCGCGCAGAGTACGGTTTTACACCACCCAAAACCGCCAAGATTCCAGCCCGAACGAACTGGGCGACAGGCGCGCAGTTTCCAAAATATAAGTAAAATCATCGGCAGAGATTTTCTTCGCCGCGTCATAACTTTTGCGGGCGTGGCGGAAATGGAAGGCGTTCAAAACGGTTTGTTTATCGACAAGCATGGCTTTCTCCAGTTGAGTTATCTTGACTTCAAGCTAAATATAAATAGAGATTAGCTTGAAATCAAGATAAAATAGTAGGAATTTAAAAACTGAATGAAAATCATGACTGAACACACTGATGCCCTGCCCGTGCCGTTACCCAATGGAAACAGGAACTGCTCGAATTGACTGCCAAAAATATGCTTTTAATAGGTAGTCTGAGAACTGCTATCTCAATTGAAATCAAAGCAGAAAAAATTTAAAAGCGAAAAGTTTGAAAGTGTATGCAGAACAATTTCAGCCTGAGCAAGCAATTCGCTTGTCCATGGCAGACTATCGAGAACAGGATTGGCTAGTGAATGTGCCGCTGTATGCTTGTTCTATTTAAACAAATCTAATTACAGATTCCATCTTAGTTTAAAAAAGGAAAAATGATGTGTAATGTAAATATCCCCAGAAAAGACAATTCAAATTTAGAATTAACTCTAGAAGCTGGAAAAACAACAATTATTATTGGTGCAAAAGGCTCTGGTAAAACTCGTCTTGCTGTATATTTAGAAGAACAGTTAGGAGAAAAGCGCATCGAATTGCAGCGCATAGAGCGTTAAGTTTAAATCCCAATGTAGCTAAAATCTCGGAATTAAAAGCTAAGAGATATTTAACTTATGGTGACGCATGGGATAACATATCAATTTATCATAGGGCAGGACGAAGATGGGGGGACAAAGCTTCTACTAGCCTGCTTAATGATTTCGACTATCTTCTCCAATATTTATTTGCTCAACAAAATAATCTTGCTGTTGAAAATCACCAAAAACGCAAGCGTGGTGAAGAAATTACCAATAGCAAAACTAAATTAGACATTTTACAAGAAGTATGGGAAAGATTATTACCGACTAAAAACTGCGTATAACAGCAGATGATATAAGAGTGTCTTCTACCAGTATTGAAAGTGCTGACTATTCTGCTTCAGAGATGAGTGATGGAGAGCGTGCCGTTTTTTATATTTTAGGTCAGGTACTTTCCGCAAATGAAGGATCTATTTTAATTTTTGATGAACCGGAATTACATATTCATAAATCAATCATTTCTAATTTATGGGATGAAATTGAAAAATTACGTCCTGATTGCTCTTTTTTGATGATTACGCATGATATTGAATTTGCAGCAACGTGAGTTGCAAAAAAATATGTGATTCGTAATTATTATTCTGATCCTGCTTGGGATGTTTCAGAAATTCCAGATAGCGAAGTTGATGAGCAAACGATCACTTTGATTTTAGGTAGCAGAAAACCCATTCTATTTGTAGAGGGAGAAAAAACAAGTTTGGATATGGAAACCTATCGTCTTTGTTATCCTGAATGGTCAGTTATACCTAAAGGATCTTGCAAAGATGTTATTCAGGCTGTTTCATCATTACGAAAATTAAATGAAGATATGCCTATATTAAATATAAAGTGCGCAGAGATTGTAGATAGAGATACACGTGATAGCTCTCAAATACAAGATTTGGAAGAAAAAGGTATCAAAGTACTCCAGTATTCTGAAATTGAAAATATATTTAGCCCTCCCTCTGTCGCACATGAAGTATTAAAAATAGTAGGTTTTACTGATAATGAATTAACTAATAAACAAGAACAATTTAACACTGAATTACTCAGTTATATAAGAAATGAGTTATCGGGTGATAAATTTGAGAAGTTTGTTGTTCAGAGAATTCATAGATAAATTGATACTTACCTAAAAAGAATTGATTTATCAGATACGAAGAATTGCGATGAAATGAAAGATAAACTAATTTCAGCAGTATCTGCTTTAACCAATTCTAAAATCAATGAATGGATTTCTGAAATGAAAAATGAAATTCAAAATGTATTGATAATGAAAACATAGATGGATTGCTATATATTTATGAAAATAAAGGTTTACTGGCAAAAACAGCTTCTATATTAATGGGTACCAGTAAATCTAATTTTGAAGGCTTGTTAATGCGACAACTTAAAGCACCCAATAATAGTCTATTGCAAGCTGTCAAATCTGTTTTACCTGAATTAATTTAGATGAAGATTGGCGGTTGAATTTTTAAGATAATTTGCAAAATACTTAAAAATTTGACCGCTCTTTATTACGAAAAAGACCGTCTGAAATTTCAGACGGCTTTTACCTTTAGCGTATCAACAATCAACTTGAATACATTCAAATGCCCGCGGCGGCTGGGGTAATAAAGGTAAAGCGGATCGTAAGTAATGGAGTACTCGGGTAACAGCTCGACCAGTTGCCCCGAATGGAGCGCTAAAAAACCACCTTCTGAAAATTCCCTTTGACATTCCCCATCGTTCCCGATAAAATACGTTTAAGTTTTTAAACATATGAACTCAATAAACCGAATATGCCGCAACAAACCATGAATTTAATGCGCGAGTGCATTCCCATTTTTACCGTGTTGAGCGATGAAAACCGCCATCAAATCCTGCGCGTGCTGTGGGAACATGGCAAGATGAATGTGAATGAGCTGACCGAGCATCTACATCTGTCGCGCCCTGCGGTGTCGCATCATTTGAAAATCATGCTGCAAGCCGGTGCGGTGGCGGTGGAACAGGTCGGAAAAGAGCGGTTTTACAGTATTGCCATGGCGGATGCGGTGACGAGGTTGAAACAGCTTGCCGATTTGATGGCACAAAATTGCCCGCTTTCAAAATAGGGTTATCCGTTAACCCTTTATTTTTACCCAAATACGTTTACATTTTTAAACTTATCAACTTAAAGGAACGATTATGTTATTCACGCCATTCACTTTTCAAAACGGCAAAACCGCTAAAAACCGTATCTTCAAATCCGCCATGGAAGAGCAACTTGCCCAAAACGACCAGCCGTCTGAAAAACTCACCCGCCTTTACGGCACTTGGGCGCAAGGCGGCGCGGGCGTTTTGGTGACGGGCAATGTGATGGTCGCCGAAAGCGGCAAGGGTTCGATAAACGATGTGGTGATTTCAGACGACAGTAGCCTTGAGATGCTGAAAAAATGGGCGAAAGCCGGCACGCAAAACGACACGCTGCTCATCATGCAAATCAACCATGCGGGCAAACAGTCGCCTGCGGTGATCAATAAAACCCCACTTGCGCCGAGCGCCGTGCCGTTGGTGGGTATGGACGGCTTTATCAACCCGCCGCGCGAATTGACTGCCGATGAAATCAACGGGCTGATTCAGCAATTCGTACAAACCGCGAAAATTGCCGAACAGGCAGGCTTTTCAGGCGTACAAATTCACGCTGCACACGGCTGTCTCATCAGCCAATTCCTCTCGCCGCACCACAACCGCCGCCAAGACCAATGGGGCGGCAGCTTGGAAAACCGTATGCGCTTCCTTTTGGAAACCTACACCGCCATCCGCGCTGCCGTGGGCAAAGATTTCTTGGTCGGTGTAAAACTCAATTCGGCAGATTTCCAAAAAGGCGGTTTTGATGAAAGCGAATCGGTGCAAGTGGTACAAAAGTTATCAGAAATGGGCATTGATTTTATTGAAGTTTCCGGTGGCAACTACGAAAGCCCGCAAATGCTCGCCGCCAAAGACAGCACCCGCAAACGCGAAGCCTTCTTCATCGATTACGCCGAAAAAGCCCGTGCAGTCAGCCAAGCCCCGCTGATTATTACCGGCGGATTCCGTTCGCAAACCGCCATGGAAGATGCCTTATCCAGCGGCCATTTGGATTTGGTCGGCGTCGCACGCCCGTTTGCCTTAGTACCTGATTTGGCAAACAAAATGCAAAACGGCACTTATCAAACCGTACAAACCGACCGCATCCAAACGGGGGCGTGGCGTTGGTTGATAAAAAAGCGGGCGCGATGCTGGAAATGAACTGGTATATGACGCAAATGGATTTGATCGGACAAGGCAAACAGCCCAATCCCAAATTGTCGGCGTGGAAGGTATTGCTGAAAACTTTGTGGGAAAACGGCAAGGCGGGTTTGAGTACGGGCAGGGCTTGATAAACCACTTGAAACACTGTTTGGAATGGGCTACCTGAAAGCAGCCTGCACTTCAATCAACAAAGTGCAGGCTGCTTTCGCGTTTACGCCGATGGCAAAGTTGTGTTTGGGTGAGGGTTCGTAGTAGCGTCTTTGTTGCCTGGAAAAGGTGAAAAACTGTTCGCTTTGCTGTAACAAGGCTTGTACTTGCGGCAAAATTGTTCGCTAAAATTCGTCAGCTGCAATTGGCGTGTGCTGCGATTAAACAAAGCCCGTCCAAATAGCTTTCCAAATCAGCAATCACTCGCGTGATGACCGGCGACGGGAGCACCGCAAGGAGGTTAGTGGTTTCTCATAAGATTACTGCTTAATTTTCCTTAACTCATTAACCAAGACATGAACTGCGGTAGATGGATTGGACTCTCTATCTATTTTTGCTTCTCTAATAGCCCTTCTTGAGTTTGCTATTGCTGTTTCTATATAAGGTAATAGAACCTTATAAACACCTTGCCGCGCCTTATTGTAATTCATTGAAAATTTTTCGTTCCATTCTTTATTAAGTAAAGCAACACAATTATCACCAGCACTTTTATCGACTGTTTTCATAATAGGTGCGCGAGAATATTTAAAATGGCAAAGATACCAATATTCAAAACTTGGGTAAGATACAATCAAATTTATATTGTGTCCCTTTGCCAACTTTTTGGCATCATCAAAGGTTTGATGCGCATCTCTATCAATGACACAATAAACTTCATCAAATTCTAAATGTTGACTTTGCTTATCTTTTTCTTCAATAGCAGTTTCAACCACTGATTTAGGATCAGAACCACGTCCAGAATAAACTTGAACATTTACCGAAGAAAGGTTTTCAGTAGAAATCAAGTCTTCAAAATAAAGTTTTTCTGTTTTCTCACCTTCGCAAACGATCAAAATGGTTTTATAAGCTTCTCGTTTTGGTGCTTTACGGGATAAATCTCGAGCTTTCCGTTTTGCCATAGCCTTAATCCTCCCAAAAAGAGAATGGGAAATTAAAGTCTTGGAAAATAGGTTTTGCCCCATATTTACCGCTCAAATAATATTCTTCAATATCTTCACGATTGATATGCGGTTTAAAATCCGTTAATGGATAAAGCATTGTTGATCTATCCTTATTTTTTTCACAAAACCAAATTTGATCCCGACGTAATAGATTTTTCCTTAACACAGATGTTTCATGTGTTGTAAAAATAAGCTGGGCATTTCTTTGGTTAATTGGGGAATTGAATAGTTTAACCAAGAATCTAACCAGATCAGGATGCAGGCTTTTATTTAATTCATCAATAACCAAAGTATCGCCATTATGCAAAACTGCCAGAATCAATCCTGAAAATTCAAATAATTTTTGCGTACCATCTGATTCGTCTCTTAAATTTATTTTTTGTGGTTTATTTTCATTATCCAAATATACAAAAAAAGTCTCGTGTTGGGCGATGATGCGCTGTTGTAAATCTTGCAGTATTTCCTCTTTAATGAAATCAGGAATATCATCAGGAAGTTCTTCAAAATTTACTTTAAGCTTTTCAAAAACAATATCATCTAATTCGATACCTGCAGAACGCAATAACTGAATCATGATCTTTTTATCTTTTTCAGATTTTTTACATTGCTTTTTTGCCATCTCATTGCTGATTCTATCTGTGCTAATAATTGGAATTCTATTGATGAGGCTATGAAAAATAGGTTTGATTTGTTCACTATTTAAATGTGCTGCACTAGATAAGAATAGCTGATCTGGTCTGGTTTGATTTCTCCAGCTCACTCTTTCGCCTTTGAAATAATCAGACATTTTCCAATCGTAGCTTTCGGTCTGCTGGTTATACTCACGGGAATACCAGTTTTGTTCGCGACCTTTTGGATAGACACTTAACCATTCTTCATGGATTTTTTTGTCGTCAGCAATAAAGCCATAATCCACTCTAGTAGGTTGCAAACTACCTTCATCATTGGGTAAATCCACAACAAATGAAATGTCATAATGTGTTGGATTGTTTTTGTATGTTTCATCAAAAAGAAAAAATTCAGTTCTGATTGGTTCTTTCTCTTTCTTATTGAAGGAATGCGAAAGAATTTGAATCATTGAATATAATGCTTTGATTACATTGGATTTACCTGATGCGTTGGCTCCATAAATAACGGCAGATTTTAATAAAGACGGTGTAGCGGGCGCATTACTGTCAAAATAGTTGTCCGGCATTTCCGTTCCTGAATTACGAACTAACGAAAGCGTCTGTTCTTGTTTGATTGAACGATAATTTTCAACAGAAAATTGGATTAACATAGTTGGTTACCTATTTTGCTTTGTTTTTAGGAAAAAAATACCTATTTTTCGCACATTATACCGTTTGAAAACCTATATCTCAATTGATTTATTATTTAATTTAAGGGGTTGACGTAGATTAGCAGTTATGCTAGGTTACGAAAATACAGATAACCAATTGTAAATTAAGAAAGAGAGTTCAAAAGGAACTGCTTGAATTTTTTTGCACCCCACGTTATACGAACTATCCGGCGTACAATTAAGAGATGGGTAATCCATCATCAAAAAGCAGCCTGCATTTTGTTGACGGAAGTGCAGGCTGCTTTCTATTTTTCAGGTAGCCTCCCAAACTCCCTCTCAGGCTACCTGAACCCTCAAAATCACCCCCGTTCTGCTTCCCTTCCAGCATCTCCCACCGTTCCAATTTCTCCAGCAGCAGCGTTTCGATTTCCTCCGCGCGCGCTTGCAGGCTGCCGGCTTTTTCGTAGTCTTTGAAGATTTCGGGGTCGGAAAGTTGGGCGTTCAAATCGGCCTGTTCGGCTTCCAGCGCAGCGATTTCGTCGCATTTAACGAAGCCAAATTGATATTTGCATCAGATTGGGTAATGCCGCTGCTGCTGCGCAAAACCGTGTTAAAAATGTCGCGTATGGCGATGGAAAAGCGGAAATAGGCAAATACAAAGCAGCCTGCACTTTGAAAAACAAGGTGCAGGCTGCTTTTTATTTCAACGCGCTATTCTAACACTCATTACCTATACATGAAGTGAGGTGGATTTCTGTTTCGGCTTGCGGATAGAAAAACCGTCTTTCATGCTTAAGCCCAGCAGCGTCAGATTCGCCGCGCCTGCGATCAGTTCTATGCTTTGGACGATGTAAAACACGCTGTCAAACTGTCCTGCGGCGGCGCGGCTGTTTAAGAAAAACGCGCAAGGCAGCAAATCAATACTCCGTTGGCGGCGATAAAGGGCATACGGCGGCGTTTGGCGGCAATCGCGGCGTGTTTGCTTTTACCGCCCATTGTCATGTCCGTTGCGCCTGCGGTTGCCATGCAGGCAATCAACCCGAACAACGCATAAACAATGGTTTGCTTCACGGCGGCGACGGTTTCGTGCGAGCCGAAGAGTTCACTGAACACGGTGCTGCTCCAAAACGAAGCGATGAATAAAAATGCGCCCGCTCCTGCGGCGGCGTGGATTTTGCGTAAAGTATTGCGGTTCATCATGGTTTCCTTTGAATATTTAATAGGTCGTCTGAAATTATTTAGATAGCAAGCTATTGAGTTGAAATAAGTATAGCGTGCTATTAATTAAAATAGCAAGCTATATTCGTGATATAATCCGCAACAATCTGATTTGAAAGGAAACAAAGTGGACGAAGTTTTCAAAACTGAATCAGCGGGCTATCTGATGAACCACATTGCCCGCCAATTTGCCATTTTATTGGGCGAAGGTTTAAAGCCTTTGGGCATCGCCCCCGCGCAATTTCCGATATTGCTGGAACTGTGGCAGAAAGACGGTTTGAGCCAGCAGGAATTGGTGGAACGCGCCGATTTGAAGCAGGCAACGATTGCCAACACGTTGGCGCGGATGGAGCGCGACGGCCTGATTACACGCGAACCGAATCCTGACGATGCACGCAGCCGCCTGATTATGGTGACGGAGCAAGCTCGTGCCTTGCAACAGCAGTCTACGGAAATTGCCAAAGGCATCAACCAAACGGCTTTGTCGGATTTGTCGGCAGACGAACAAAAGTTGTTTTTGGAAATGGCGGCAAAAATTGTGGCGCGACAGCAAGAGATGATTGCAGGCGCGAAGTGAGGGCCGATGGCGCAACTCGGAATTTTAAAATGCAGGCTGCTTTTGAGGTCGTCTGAAAGCAGCCTGCACCCCGCCGCTTGCCGTAACCTATTGATATTCCTAGAATATCCATTCCACTCACTTTAAGGAAACACCCATGAAATCCAAACTATCCGCGCTTGCCGCTACCGCCCTTCTGGCCGCCTGTTCTGCCGTTCCGCATCATAACGAGCAGGCGAAAGCCCTGCTGGACGAAGGCATCGCCCTGTATCAAAAACAGGATTACCAACACGCCAAACCCTACTTTGAGCAGGCGCAACAGGCGGGGCATATGAAGGCGCCGCGTTATCTGGGCTTGATGTATCTGAACGGCGAAGGCGTCGCCAAAAATGCACAAACCGCTTTCGTCTACTTCACGCAGGCTGCCGCAGCGGGCGACATCACGGGGCAATACTGGCTGGGCTATTGCTACGAAAACGGTATCGGCACGGCAAAAGACATGACCCAGGCCGTGCGCTGGTATCAGAAATCCGCCGCACGTGGCGACCATGTTTCCCAGCCTGCCATTGACGCGCTGAACCGCTTGGGCGTGAAAGCAAATTAACTGTTTCCCTCAACCTTTTAAGGAGTAATCTCATGAAAAAAACCGCCACCGTCATCGCCACCGTCATCGCCGCCGGCCTGCTGCTGGCAGCCTGCACCGCCACGCAAAACACCGCTGAAAACAGCCCCGCCGCCCAAAGCACACAAAATCCCGCTTGGGACAAACAGTATGGCGGAG
Organism: Moraxella sp. I5G; assembly: GCF_055193055.1. NCBI lineage: Bacteria > Pseudomonadati > Pseudomonadota > Gammaproteobacteria > Moraxellales > Moraxellaceae > Moraxella > Moraxella sp. I5G. The sequence goes on from NZ_JBUXLH010000004.1 coordinate 86,969, forward strand.
CGGACAAAGCCTACGATAGCCGCCTGCTCGCCCTGCGCGAGCAAATCGCCCCGCGTTTTGAAGTGCTGACCTTCAAAGACCCGCAAACGGGTAAAGAAATGCAGTACAACCTCTACACGCCGAAAAACCTCGAACCCGGCCGCAAATACCCGCTGGTGATGTTCATCGCTGATGCCAGCACCGCAGGCAAAGGCGTGAAAGCCCCGCTGATGCAGGGCTACGGCGGCATTATTTGGGCGACCGACGAAGCGCAGGCGAAACACCCCGCGTTCGTCCTCGTGCCGTCCTACACCGAAACGGCAGTCAACGACCAATGGCAAACCTCAGACGAAGTCGGCATGACCCTGCGCCTCGTCAAAAGCCTGATGACCCAAAAACCGATCGACCCCGACCGCGTTTACACCACAGGCCAATCCATGGGCGGCATGATTTCCTTCTATCTCAACAGCATCGAGCCGAACTTCTTCGCCGCTTCCATGTTCGTCGGCAGCCAATGGGACATCAACGTCTTGAAACCGCTAACGCGGGCAAAATTCATCTACACCGTTTCCGCCGCCGACCCGAAGGCATCGGCAGGTATGGCGCAAGTCGGCGAAATGCTGCAACAAAACAAAGTCGCCTACGCCGAAACCGAGTTCTCCGCCAAATTGCCGCAGGCGGAACAAGACGCAAAAGTCCAACAAATGCTCGCCCAAGGCAAACGCATCAACTTCATCCGCTTCATGCCGAATACGGTGATTCCAGAAAACAGCACCCACAAAGGCGCGGAGCATATGTATTCGTTTGATTACGCCTATTTGCTCGAACCCGCCCGCGATTGGCTGATGCAGCAGCGACGCGGAAAGTAAAGGATTTAATCACCGTTATTTAAGCAAAGGTCGTCTGAGATTCAATTTCAGACGACCTTTGTTTTTACAACACAAACCATCAATCAGGTTTTGGGCTCACTTTTTATCCTATCTAACCTGCAATAAATTCCCTCAAAAACTCATCAATCCGTTTATTCAAAAAAATCATGCGCTCTTCATTGAAATAAACTTTTGCTTTTTCTCTGTCGACCGTTGCTTTTAAGCTGTTTAGCCTACCCAAATCCAAATTCTCTCGGGTGTATTTCCTTGCCAGCATTGCGCGGAGTAAATCGCCGTCCAAGCTTAAATTTTGGATAACTTTCTCTACTTTATCGTTGGCATCTTTTTGTTTGTAATCAGTAATGTAGTCGCTCAATGCCAAACTCGGGTCAAGCTCAATATCACCTGATTGCACATCGTGTAAAAACAGCTCGGCAAATTTTTGGTCTTCCTTGGAAAGCGTGGCAAAAGAATGATGCAATTCTTCAAGCGCTGCTGCTTTTTCCTCGCCGCCGATGGTTTTAAGCCATTTTTCAAAGCGGGCATTCATATAATTTTGATCAATTTTATCGGTTTCGATTTCGTTGATGTGCGAACGCAAATCAAACGGCACATCATCGCTACCGCCACCATTGCCTGAACTTTCTTTAAACAAATCTTTATAACGAGCCAGCAGTTTATCGTAGGTTTCTTGATCGAAATTGAGTGTGGCAGTGATCACGCTGTCGTCTTCCTGTACCACGTCATAGCTTAATTTTTCCCAAGAAAAGCCCAAGAGCCGAGCAGCTTGTAAGTGCTCATTGATCTGATTGAATAGTTTGACAAACTTTGCGCATGAGGTTGTATCATCAGGATTTTTTGAAAAATCTTCTAATCCTGCCCATTTGAAAATATCGGCAATATCGGCAAAGCAGACATTCATTTTGTCGATAACCTTATCTAAATTATCGACAAACAGCCCCATAGGACGGTCGCCCGAATAAAGTTTGACGGCTCGCTCAATATTGCGTTGCATCGTATGCGGCTTGCGGTAATAGCGGATTAATCCAAAAGGCTTATCGGTTTTATCGCATAAGCGGTTAGTACGGGAAAACGCCTGAATCAAGTTGGCGTAATCCAAAATTTTGTCTAAATAGAGCGTATTGAGCCATTTGCTGTCGAAGCCCGTCAGCATCTGATCGACCACAATCAACAAATCCAGCTGCTCGTCGTGCTTGATTCTCTTATACGCATTGATATGCGACAACCTATCCGACAAATCCGTTTTAAATCGGTAATAAGTGGCATAGCCGAAGCTTGTGCCGAACTGGGCGTTGTAATCTTTCAAAATTTCGGCAATCCATATTTCCTTGTCGTTGCCTTGCCCATCGTTAAGAATATTTGGATCGAAAAGGGTGGTCAGTTTCGGCAAGGATTTTTTAGCTTCCTCAGAATTTCCGACTTCCTCAGCAATTCTGATTTTCTCAGCAATTCTGGCTTTAATTAAGCGATAATAATTGACCGCTTCGGGAATAGAGCTGGTGGCAAAAATGGCATGATATTTTTTGCCTTGACTGAGGCGTCGCCAATTATCCAGCATGTCGTCGATCACCGCATTCACATGTTCCGGCGTTTGATATTGCACATTGGGTATATAATCTTCAATGCCTTTTTGATATTTGCCGTCTGAAGTATATTCTCCCGCCATCGGCACATCATTCATAAATTGATTGTAGATTTTTTTCTTTTGGTCATCGGCAAATACTTCGCTTTCATCTGCTGCTTTAGCTTCTTGCAAAGCGACAGATCTGCGTAAATCGCTGTCTTTAAAGGTGCGGATATGGAAGGGGTGAAAGCCCAACACATTTTCATCGCGAATGCCGTCTGCAATCGAATATCGGTGCAATTCATTACCGAAAACCGTGGCAGTGGTTGAATTTTTCTTAGCGTTTTCTTCTTCAATCGGCGTGCCGGTAAAGCCGAAGAAAAGCGCATTGGGGAAGGTGTGCTTAATGGTGAGCAACATATCGCCAAAAGTGGTGCGGTGGGCTTCATCAATGATAAACACCAGCCGTTTGCCACTGATTTGCTCGATATCAGCCTCATTTACCCCTTCTTCTGCCTTGATATTACTCATTTTTTGAATGGAAGTAACGATTAAGCGGTCGCGGTCTTGTTTGCTTTTCAGCTTGGCGAGCAAAATGGCGGTGTTTTCCGTTGCCTGTACATCATCTTTACTATCGGCAAAATTCTGATATTCCTCCAACGATTGCTTGCCCAGCTCAATACGGTCGAGCAAGAAAATCACCTTATCCGCATCTTTGCGGCGGCTGATTAACTGCGCCGATTTAAAACTCGACATCGTTTTGCCCGAGCCTGTGGTATGCCAAATATAGCCGCCGCGCTGATTGCCCGAAGTCCAATCTGTTTTTGCCACCGTGTCGGCAATTTTGTTGACCGCATAATACTGATAGCTGCGTAATACTTTCAGCTGCTCGTCTTTCGCATCGGCAATGGTGTAATCGCCGATAAATTGGTGCGCCATCGGAATCGAGAGGAAATGCGTTGCCACCTTATCCCAATCGTTCATATACACATTATTGAAATCCGCCCAACGGAAATAAAACGCCGGATTTAATGGACCGCTGGTATTGGCAAAATAGCGGCATTCTTCCGGCGTCATCGCCACAAACACCTGCACCAGGCTAAAAATACCCGAAAACGCGCCTGTCTCATGGTATCGCTCAATTTGATAGGTCGCTTGACTGATGTTGCCCTCTCCTGAGCGTTTCAACTCAATATGGAACATCGGCATCCCATTAATTAACAACATCAAATCGCCACGCTGCTTAGGGTATAAATCCGAACGAGGAGTAAATTGGGGCTGCTGGGCAATTTGATAGCGGCTTTTGCCGGCAGAAATTTCCTCACGGTCGAAAATATCCAGCGACACTTCTTTGCCGAAATGACGGCTTGCCTTATGTTCACGCTTGATTGCCACTGTTTTGCCGTTGATAAAACCGTTTAGCGCATAAGGCGTTTTCAATGCCTGCACCTGCTCCAAAATCTGGTTCATTTCCGAGCGAAGCAACGGCACATCGAGCTTGTCGATATGTTGGTTGGTTTTATTCAAATGCGCCTGCCAGTTGGCAATCAAGTCTTCTTCGGTAGGATAGCGCAACACTTCCTTTTCCCAGCTTTTGGTGGCCAGCAGGGCAATCAGTGCGTTTTCAAAATCAGCTTCTTTATTAAACATTCTTTTTCTCCGTAAGGGCGCTACTACAATTTTTCAGACGGCCTCAATCATGGGCAGGAACACTGCCCTATACCAACATTGCCGCCAATAGCCCTTTTTTGAGTTGGTTTAATTTTTCGACTTCTGCCGACTGTAAGGCAATGGTTTCGTCTAATTGGCGGAAGAAATTACCGATGGCGGTTTGTTCTTTAAGGTTTGGGAAGTAAGTATTGTAATTTTCCATCTGTTTTATGCTAATATTAGGCTGAGCACCAGCTCCCCAATTCTCCATCAAATAAGTCAAAAATTCTTCTTTTTGCAACAATGAGCCAATAAAATCGTTATTTGAATTTTCATTTTGACGAAATAACCCAACACGTTGATTGATATATGCTTCATGACGAACTTGTCCAATTTTTCCAGTTGTTGCTCCTGACATCGCAATTAAATAATCATTTTTGTTTGCTTTAAATTTTTCTAGATTCTCATCTTCACCAAAATAAACAAAATCACCGCCGATTGAGCCATTAGGTAATATATTTGAAATACGAATTATGGCCATATTTCCAGAACCAAATTCTGCACTTTTAAAAGCATATCCCCCTACAATTTCTACCACCTCACCCAACTTCCTAGATTCCCACTCCCCCTCAAACCCTTTAAAGCGGATTTTCGGTATTTTTTCACCGTTTGCGGGGAACATTTTTGCCAGCATTGCCTTTTTAAGCTGACGGCTTTTTTCCAACACCGCACGGCTCTCGGTGATTTGGCTGTCTAAACGACGGAAAAACAAACCGAGGTGGGTTTGTTCAGGGAGGGAAGGTAAAGTGATTTCCCTGCTTTTCCAGTCTTCAACATTGAAAACCATTTTTTCAATATCTACACCGTAAGAGCTTAATAAAAACTTGCGGTACATACTTGGCGTTCGAGAAACAAGCGTAAGAAATTCTGTTCTTACATCGTTATTACTGACAACAACCAAATATTCATTCGATACAATTGCATTATCTAACTCAGAAGGAATAATGCCATTGGCACCATGAATAATCTGACGCTTGGAAATTAAATAATCGTTCGTTTTTAATTGGCTATAATTTTTAACTAAAATATCTTTCCCAAATAAATATCCACGAGAAACGACACCTTCGTTGCGGCGTTTTACGGTAACAAGCTGGTATTTTTCGCTATCTTCTAAATAAATAGAACGGCGTACTTCACTCAATATCTCGCCGATTTTTTCTCTTCCCACGCCCCTGAAAACACTTTAAACCGCAAACGTGGCTCTTGTTGCTTATTCATTTTGCCCCCTTAGCCTTTCAAAATCGCTTGCCATGCGGCAATGCCCTGCAAGTCAAACTCGCTGCCGGTGAGTTCGTCCATCATTTGTGCCAGTGCGGCGGCGCTTTCTTGTTTACGCTCGCTGATATGCTGATAGGTGTCGGCATATTTGTCGCAAAGTGCGGTCAGTTTTTGGCTGAATTGCGCCAGCATGTTTTCAGGTAGCCTGCACATCGCCGCATTGAGCGGAACAAACCATTTTTGGCGGAGCAAATCGAGAGCCTCGGCATCATTCAGGGATTCAATGGCGGCTTTGGTTTTGCTGTGAAGCTCGGCGGATAGGGTTTTGAGTTCCGCCTTGAGCGTTTTTTCTTCGGCAAGCAGCTTATAGGCAGCCTGCAATTTTGCGCCCAGGCTTTCTTCGGCAAAAATGTGTTTGTCGATGGCTTTGCTTAAGTCGGCTTTTTTGGCAATCGCTACGCCGTCGGCTTCCAATTCCTGTTGCAAGGCTTTGGGAATTTCGGCATTGATAAAGCCGTCGCCTTCTTCATTGACGGCAGGGCAGGCTTTTTCTTCTTCGCTCAGGTTTTCCAAAATGCTTTGCATTTCGGCGGCGATTTCTGCCAAGCGGCTTTCTTTGGCTTTCAGGTCTGCCAATTTCTGCGGCAATTTGACTGTTTGCACCAATTCAAACGGCAGAATATGCCCCACCCAGCCGTCTTGTACTTCGGCTTCTTTTTTGGTTTTGCTGTCTTTTTTCAGCACCATAAAAGGATCAACCTGCTTAATTGCCTGTTTGCCTTCGGTTTGAATCATCTCCAAATCGGCGGCAATGCCTGCCGCATCGGCACGCCATAGGTCATCGAGTTTTTGATAGGCGGTATAAAAATCCAATAAGGGCATTGCCTGCACTTTTTGGCGGATGAGTTCGGCAAGCTGCTGCTGGGTTTGGGAGATGTTGAGCGTTTCCATCGGCTCAATCAGCAGGGTTTCCAAGCAAGCGGTGAAATCGGCAAAGTTTTCTGCAAATTGTGTTTGGTAATTCAGCACGCCGGCGTGGCTTTGCATGGCAGCTTTGAGATTGTCGGTTTTCGGCTGCACATAAGGGGTTCCGTTATCGGTAAACAAAGCAGCCTGCAAGCCGTTAAAGGCTGCCCAATAGTCTGCAAACTGTGCCAGCTCGGCTTTGGGAATGCCGCCGTGCATGGTGGCGAAAATATCCCATTGCTCCACCGGCTCGGCAGAATCGACATAACGCGGAATGTTGAGGTTGTAGCCGTTTGCCACGATTTCGGCTTTCGGCACAATGCGGGAGAATTTAGGCAATTCCCGGCGATGGGTCACGCAATCGACAATGCGCTTGATATCGCTTGCCTGCAAATGGTTGTTTTTGCCTACTTTGATGAAATGTTTGGAGGCATCAATCATCAACACGTCGTTACGTTCGCGCTCTTGGCGTAAAACGATGATGATGGTGGGAATGCCGGTGCCGAAAAAGATATTGGCAGGTAGCCCGATAATGGCATCGATATGATTGTATTCAATCAGATTTTTACGGATTTTCTCTTCTTCACCTCCCCTAAAAAGCACGCCATGCGGCAAGACGATGGTCATGATACCGTTGGGTTTTAAGTGGAATAGGTCGTGTAATAAAAAGGCAAAATCGGCTTTTGCTTGCGGGGCGATGCCAAAGCGTTTGTAGCGTACGTCATTTTCTTTGTCTTTTGGATTCCACGGCTGGGAATAAGGCGGATTGGACACCACGGCATCCAGATAAAGCGGCTCGCCTTCCAGCGGCCAATCGTCTTCCAAAGTGTCGGCATTGCGGGTGAAAATATTGCTCGGCAAAATGCCGCGCATCACCAGATTCATGCGCGTGAGGTTGAAGGTGTTTTCTTTTAATTCCTGCGCGTAATATTTGATGCTGTCGGCGCTTTTGAGATGTTTGGCAACGCTATGGCCGATGTTAATCAGCAATGAACCCGAACCGCTGGTCGGGTCGTAAATGCTGATTTCTTCACGGTCTTTCAGATGATCGGCAATGATTTCAGACATCAGCAACGAGACTTCGTGCGGCGTATAGAATTCGCCCGCTTTTTTGCCTGCATTAGCGGCAAACATACCGATGAGATACTCGTAAATAAAGCCCAATACGTCATAGCCTTGTTTGCCGTCCATCGGAATATCGGCAATCAGCACGAAAAGGTCTTTCACCGCATTGGTTTGGCTGGCGGCGGTATCGCCCAATTTGCTCAAGCCCGATTCTAGGGTTTTAAAAATACCGTCAAAAACAGCGGTGTAATTGTCAGCAATATTGCGACTGAAAGCGCTCATTGCCGTGCGAACATGGGCAATATTGAAATCCGAGCCTTGGGCTAACCAAGTTGAAAACAGATGTTCGTAGCTGATGAAATAGCCGAGATTTTCTTTAATATAATCAATCAACTCACCCGTTTCGGTAAGCTGCTCGGCAAAATCTGATTTTTCTAACCCTTGTTCAAGGACAAATTTCTCCAGTTTGTCGGACAAAAATTTGTAGAAGATAAAGCCTAAAATGTAATCTTTGTATTCGTTCGCTTCGATTTTGGAACGCATTTTATTTGCCGACTGCCAGATTTTGGCAGCAAGTTGTTGTTTGTTCATTTTTATCTCTCTTTGGTTCTATATTGCGGTATTCATAATTGCCAAGTATAACCTTGGTTATAATAAACTATAAATAGCGTATTTTCATAATTTTATTGTAAAGAGGTCGTCTGAAATCCCAAAAGCAGCCTTACACTTTTCAGACGGCCTCAATAGGCAAGCTAGACTGACCAAACCCAACATTCTTAATCACTTGACAGTTTTATTGGCCCCTGCCGGAATCTACGTTTACAGATTCCAATCCGCTATACTATAGGCTTTTCCTTAACACACACTTCACAATATGAGTACCAAAAAATTTCCCGTTCCCCTCAGCTATTTCAGTATGCCGTTGGGACTTTTCGCGCTCGGTTTGTCTTGGCGTTACGGCGCGCATATCGGGCTTTTGCCAAATTGGGTTGCGGAAACGCTGTTAGCCGCCGCCTTTGTGCTTTGGCTGCTGCTGGTCATTGCCTACATCATCAAAATCCGTTTTTTCCGCCCCGAATTTTTGCAGGATTTGCAGGATTTGGTGCAATGCTGTTTCATCAGCGCGATTCCGATTACCACGATGCTGGCAGGTTTGGCAGCCTTACCCTACCAAACGCTACTGGCAAAAGGGTTGATTTTTCTGGGAACGGCGGGACAGTTGGCATTTGCCATGTACCGCGCAGGCGGCTTGTGGCGCGGCGTCCATACCCTTGATGCCACCACGCCGATTGTTTACCTGCCCACCGTTGCCACCAATTTTGTCAGCGCGACCGCAATGGCGGTATTGGGTTGGTCGGATTACGCCTGGCTGTTTTTGGGCGCGGGTCTGTTCTCATGGCTTAGCTTGGAAGCCGCCATATTAAGCCGTTTGCGCACCGGCACACCCGTCAACGCCCCTGTACGCGGTATTGTCGGCATTCAGCTTGCGCCCGCTTTTGTCGGCTGCGGTGCCTATTTCGCTGCATCAGGCGGACACATCGATACCTTCTCGCTGCTTTTAATCGGCTACGGCTGCCTGCAATTCCTGCTACTGCTGCGCCTTCTGCCTTGGATGCTGGAGCAAGGATTCAGCCCCAGCTTTTGGGGTTTCTCGTTCGGTTTGGCTGCAATGACGGGCTGCGGCTTCCATTTGATCGCCGAACAACGTTTACTGTTTTTAGGCTATTTCCTCGCCACCGCAGGCTCCGGCTTGGTGATGTTACTGTTGCTGGCAACTTTGAATTTAGCGAGACAGGGACGGTTGTTGGTGAAATGAAAAATCGTGCGGCTTAAAGGCGTGATAAAACGGACATGGTCTCAGGTCGTCTGAAAATACGGTCGCAACATCTAGAGTTCTTTGGATTCTACTGAATGGTCTCAGGCTGAAACTTAAAATCAGCCCGCACTTTTGATCAAGGTGCAGGCTGCTTTTGGCGTTTCAGGCTGCCGCACGATAAATTCCACCGCCTTCTGCACGTGGATTTCGGTGCTGTCGAGCAGGGGGACAGGGGTGTCGCCCTGTTGCACGAGCAGGCCGATTTCGGTGCAGCCGAGGATGACGGCTTGTGCGCCGCGTTCGGCCAAGGCGGCGATGGCGTTCAGGTAGCGGCGTTTGCTGTCTTCGCGGATTTGGCCGGTGCACAGTTCGTCAAAAATGATGCGGTGGATTTCGGCCTGTTCGGCTTCGTCGGGGACGAGGGTGCGGATGCCGCGTTCGGCCAGCCCGTCGGTGTAGAAGCCGTCCTGCATGGTGAAGCGCGTGCCGAGCAGCCCGACGGTGGTGCTGCCCTGCACCCGCGCGGCTTGGGCGACGGCGTCGAGAATGTGCAGGAAGGGAACGCTGACGGCGGCGGCAATGGGGGCGGCGACTTTGTGCATGGTGTTGGTGGCCAGCAGGATGCCTTGCGCACCGGCGTTTTGCAGGGTGCGGGCGGATTGGGCGAGGAGGTCGCCGGCCTGCTGCCAATCGCCGCTTTTTTGGCAGTTGGCAATGTGCTGGAATTCGACGCTGTGCAGCAGCAGGGGCGCGCTGTGATTGCCGCCTTTGATTTGGTTGACGCGGCGGTTGATGTGCAGGTAATAGGCGGCGGTGCTTTCGGGCGACATGCCACCAATGATGCCGAGTGTGTTCATGGGGGGTCCTTTGGATGTGGGCGGGTGCAGGCTGCTTTTATTCCAAGCCCATCTGTTTCGCGAGTTCCACATCCAATGCCTGCGATTTGGCAAAGGCAGGACGTGCCGCGTTGCATTTCATAAACGCGCCCAATTCGCTGTCCATATCCAGCACCTGCGCCCGCATAATGCCCCATGCAATCAGGCCGCTCAAATACACGTCCAGTGCGGTGAAATGGTTGCCCAGCGCGTATTCTTTGCCGCGCAGGAATGCGGTCAGCGTGGCGACGACTTCGTCAAAACTGCCGTAGCCGATGCTGCGTTTGCGTTCCAGTGTTTCGGGAATGCCGTGCCATTTGTCCATAAAGGCGTATTCGGCGTGCATGGCGAACATCAGCCAACGGTAAAACTCGCCGCGTTCTGCGGTGCCGACGGCGGGAATCAGGTTTTTCTCTGGGAAGAGTTCCGCCAGAAAAACCACCAGCGCGGCGGTTTCGGTGATCACCGCGTCGCCATATTTCACCGCAGGCAGTTTACCCATGGGATTGACGGCGAGAAAGTCGGCGGATTTGGTGCCGTTTTCGCCGTAAGGCACGGGGACAACTTCATAATCCGCACCGCATTCTTCCAGCAGCCAGCGGATAATCCGGCCGCGCGAATTGGGGTTGGTATAAAGTGTGATTTTTTTCATTTCATAAACTCCTGATTAAATTGCGAAACAGATGTGCAGGTTGCCTGAACTTATTCCACGATGCCGAAGATGTCTTCTTCGCGCATCACCAGCAGTTCCACGCCGTCGGCTTTCACAGTTTGGCCGCTGTATTTGCCGAAAATCACTTTGTCGCCCACTTTCACGTCCAAAGCGCGGCGGCTACCGTCTTTGCCGATTTTGCCCGCACCACGGCAATGACTTCGCCCATGTCGGGTTTTTCGGTGGCGGAAGGTGCAAGGATGATACCAGATGGGATTTTTCTTCAGTTTCCAGACCTTCGATACTACACGATTGTATAATAAACATATCTTATAGAATGTCTCAAAAATAAAATTAACAAAAAAGTATAGTAACACACTGTATGGCTACTAGATAAGGATGGTCTGCGCACAGTTCAAGACAGGTAGCGCATTTTTTGTTATTGGAAGATAGATATCTAAAATAAAAAGAAATTTTGAATTGTAGACTACTTTTATTGAATAGGTAAAGCAACCTATACAATCCAAAATTCCTTAGTGCGTTTTCTCAATCCACGACAGCTGTATAGACCCACCCTTGTCATTTCAGGATGCTAAGTATCAATACCTTGCCTGCTGCACCACGCACAATATCAATGGTGTTGCCATCCTGTACGCTGACAAAATCACCAACTCCATGAAAGCCGCCATCAATGAAACCAAACATCGCTGTGAAAAACAGATGAAATTCAATGAAGAGCACGGCATCGTACTGCAGCAGATTAAAAAACAAATCAAAGATATCAAGACGGCGTGTACCACGAAGAAGACGTGATTAAGAAATCGCCAAACTCGAAAAAGCCATGCAGTAGGCGGCTAGGGATTTGCAGTTTGAAGAGGTGGCTTTGTTAAGGGGTAGGATTCTAAGATTAAGGAAGGGTTGTTGTTTGGAGTGAATAATTTTGTTAGAATGTTTTGAATAAATTTCACTTTATATTTTAGAATTACAGGTTTTTGATTCATGAAAACAATTTTACAAAAATGCACAAGGTCTGATTTTGAATATTTATCAGAGGTTCTAGATAGTTATATTTCATTTACTAATGATGAAAAACGAAAGTCATTATTAGAAATGAAAACAATGCAAGATAGAGAAGAATTGATTGATTTAATAGACAAACAAATAAGATATTATGGATCTTCTGATATCATGTATCTCTTACGTTCTATTTTCTCAGATAATGGAGCTGTATCAGCAGAAGAGATAATTTTAGATGTGGCTGATAAATTAAAGGTTAAAATTAAAGTTGGTAGCTCGGTAGAAAAATCATTAGAAACAATAGCTAAAAGTGTTGTCGAAAGAGAGCTTTTAAGCAAAACACCTGAAGAGTTATATGGATACTTCAAAAAAATTGGTGTAGGAGATACAGACAATAAAGCTATTATTGAATTTATGAAAAAAATGGGACAGTCACTATATTACCTATATTGACGCAAATTTTAGGACCAAAAGTTACTTTCTCTATTCTTCAATCTATTCTTATTACAGTTATTTCATCAATGATTGGTCGAGAAGCAGCAAAAAAATAGTTCAAGAATTGCTAAAGCGTAATCCATGGTTACAAACGCTTGGTCCTGTTATGTGGGTTATTTCTGGTACATGGTTAGCTTTTGATTTGCAGGGGCCAGCTTTTAGAAAAACTGTTCCAATTTGTTTGTATTTAGGTATTGTTTCTTTAAGAGATGGCGAGGAAAACGAATAGCTAATGTAGTTTTATCAGATACTTGCCCACCATTGCAATCCATTGCCCGTCATGCTCAAAACGTTGGATTTACAACCTAACCTACATGATACTCAAGCCATAAGGGATGTAAGGTTGTCTGAAAAAACAATTTAAAATTTTGACAAGTTTGGACTGTATTCTTACTAGCTGCGTACGTTGTCCGCCACACACGCTACCTTCAGGTGGCATAAACCTGAAAATCAACACGTAAGCATTTTATAAAGTACTGTTTTAATTTATTGACGCTTTTATTTTGAAAAACGAGCAAAAAAACAGTAAACCTTTGTGATTTACTGTTTTAAAATTGTTCTATTTAGTTAGTTAGGAAAAATCTTATGTTTTACGGTCTTTACGACTCATGTATTCGTTATATCACAACAACATTATTGTTATAGTAGTAAATAAATAAAGCAAGTGCAGGGTTATATAACGTAGCCGCACACGCGGTCGGTAGTTTTTTATAGCATTTACTCCCCCAAACTCATTACCACTGTTTCTTTTGTGCCACCCCAATCTAACGGCAGCCATCCATCCCGCACATAACGGTGAAACGACGAAAATGCCCAATCACGGACATTGCCGCACAATCCATGTTTGACGGGATTGAAATGGATGTAGTCTGCGCAACGTTGCAAATCGATTTCGTCGCGCACGGTGTGTTCGTAAAAACGCCGTTGACAAATACCACGTTCGTTCCGCCGCTGTTTGCTGGTGGAAAGGTTTTCAGCACGAGGGAAATGTGCGGAGAATTTGGTTTTAATCAGTCGCCAGCACAGGGAATAATCCGCATCATTGGGCGGCAGCGTCCAAATGGCGTGGATATGGTTCGGCAGCACGCATACGGCGACGGTTTCAAAGGGATATTGTTTTTGCACATCCATATAGGCCGTACGCAATAAGTCGATATGTTCGACAAGCAGGCACGATTTCGGGTTGACGAGTTTGACGGTGAAAAAGAATGTGCCGCCGGCAATGAAGTTTCTGCGATAACGCGCCATAGGATTTTTGTTTGTGGTTTGGGTGTTGGAGAAGGAATGGTTTGTTGTTTAAGGTTTTAACTTTGTTGAAGCTGATGTTTTCAGACGGCATTGGAGGCCGTCTGAAAGCGCTAGCTTCAGCGAAGTTAAAAGTTGAAACGGCAAACCGTCAATCAAGCAACCGCGTGCGTGCGTACCGCACACACCCTACACGTTGGTTTTGAAGTTCCGCGTAATTCACAGGTAGGGTGTGTGGCGTAGCCACACACGCGGTCGGTTGGATATGCAGGCTACGGCTTGCTACGCTTGCTAATTACCTAAATTCGCAATAGTTCCTCTAGCTTTTTCTAGAAGATTCGCTATTCTTTCAGAAAGCTCCCCCCAATGAGGAGATATTGAATCTACTTCATGCTGCAATATCATTAATCTATCAATTATTTCAATGCTTTTTTTAACCTTTAAGTCATCAGGTAGTGAGTCATTCGCAACCATATTAAAAAAATCTTCTTCTAATCTTGAAAATTGCCTTCTAATTGTCTGCTTGTTAAAGAATGTAGTGTTATTTTTGGGAAATGTTATAAGTTCAACATTGTTATTTTTTTCAGGCTCAAGAATTCTTGTTAAATTCTGCATTTGCCGACGTAATGACCGCATTTCTGTTTGAATGACATCAAATGCTAAACTATCTTTATCATCTTTTAAGTCTGGCAACTGTGCTGGCGTACTTAATGATAGAAGTTTAACAATAGAATTTATATGGCTATCCCTAGGATTACTACCTAATGTTTCCGTAATGGCATGTGATAATTCTTTTTGAGTTTTTAATACCTCATGGTATTTCATATCCTTGGAATACTGCAAATACCGTAATCCACTAATATCAAAGATTGGTGGCGTACCTATTTCTTGTATCAGAACAACTGGCTTATCGAATGCCTGTCATATCCCAAGCTCAAACAACACATTTGGATTTCTTGTACTTAAATCACATATTGCAATTGGGGCATCAATTAACTTCTTTAAAATATCAAGCTGAATCAGGTTGGATGCTTTTACTTCATCAGCTCTACACGCATTAAATCCTGCTTGTTGGCAAGCTGGAACAATAATATCCTGATATACATGACTAAAATGACCTTTTGGATGCGAGTCCACATCCGAAATAGGCATAATTGCAAAACAATTTTTTATTTCTTCGTTTTGTTTAATACTATTCTTCGTCATCACTTGATCCTTCTTTATATTGTAAGAAAAATTAAAATATATATTTCAAGTATTTGCCAGTATAACTGGTTTCCATCTTCGCCACTTCCTCGGGGCTACCTGAAGCGATAATTTTACCACCACCATCGCCGCCTTCCGGTCCTAAATCCACAATCCAATCCGCAGTTTTAATCACGTCAAGATTATGCTCGATAATCACAATCGAGTTGCCTTTGCCTTTCAGACGACCTATTACTTCCAGCAGCAGGGCGATGTCGGCGAAGTGCAGGCCGGTGGTGGGTTCGTCGAGAATGTAGAGTGTTCTACCAGGTTTTAACTGGTAGTTGATCAAAACGTCAGAAATTTACAAGCAATAATTGTGCCTATATTCGGCTTTCCCCATCTGCATTTTTACAATTTTACTGACCGCCTAACCAACCTCCATTTTCAATCTTTGTTTAAAAGATGAATACAGAATAAGCATTGGTATTTTATCATAACTTTTTATATTTAAATTTAATTTTTTTCTAAAATTGAATCAATTTATACTAAAAAAATAAAATAGAAGAATATTTTTTCTCTTCTAAACTATCATAAGCTAAATTTTTGTGATAATTCTTAATTAAAAATAAAAGATGAATGTTTAAACCTGATGTATTTTATTTTTTCAAACCAAAAACTCATTAAAATTCAATAATATAATTATATGACACATAAGAAATTAGCGGTGTATCATTTACCATACAGCTGCTTATATCGATTTACAAAACCGTATCTTAATATAGCATTTAAAAATAAATACCAAATTTATTGAATGACCAAAAACCAATTTTTATCTGTCTTTTTTTATTTTTAATCAAAAAATTTGTTATAATAATACAATAGTATTATCAGAAATCTATCTCATGAAATCCGTTCTCTTTAATCAAACTGCCAAAAATATTCATAACATTTACTGCATTGGCAGAAATTATGTTGAACACATTGCTGAACTTAACAATCAAATTCCTGATGAACCTTTAGTGTTTTTAAAACCCAATGCCAGTTTAACCACAAAAAATCACATCACCCTACCCGATTTTTCAGACAACATCCATTATGAAACTGAAATGGTGCTTTTGATGGGTGATGATAAAAATATACTTGGAGTCGGCGCGGGACTGGATTTGACAGCAAGAGACATTCAAGATAACGCTAAAGCTAAAGGATTGCCATGGCTCAAAGCCAAAGGTTTTAAAAACGCCTGTTGGGTATCCCCTTTTTTGTCTTATCAAGAAAAAAATTATGAGCTGTATTTAGCAATTAACAATCATATTTGCCAAAACGATAGTACGTCGAAAATGATTCATTCTGCTGAAAATTTAGTGAATTACTTAGATGATATTTATGGGCTTTGCGCTGGTGATTTGATTTTTACAGGCACACCCAAAGGCGTGGGAAAATTATATTCTGGCGATAATTTAACCATCAAAATAGACGAACGCACTTACCAAATCACCGTTGGGTAACTATATTTTTGCGAGTGCATAATCTTTCACCAAAGACTTTTAGAGCTTTTTTTGTTACAATGGGCGAATTTCGTATTCTATAATCTTATGGGGCTATTATGAATATTTTAGTACTGGGTGTTGGTGGTCGTGAACATGCATTAGCTTGGGCATGTGCCAAGGATGACAAAGTGGCAACTGTTTTTGTTGCCAACGGCAATGCAGGCACCGCCAAAGAACACAAACTAAAAAATATAAATTTGGATACCAATAATCACGATGCTATTATCCAATTTTGCCAAGAAAATCATATTGCCTTTGTGCTGGTAGGTCCCGAAGCCCCATTGGTGGCTGGCGTGGTAGATAACTTAAAAAAAGCAGGAATTAAGGCATGGGGACCCAGCAAATATTGCGCACAACTTGAGGGTTCAAAAGCCTTTGCTAAAGAATTTATGCAAAAAACCGGAATTCCAACTGCATTTTATCAAGTCTTTACCCAAGCCAATCAAGCCAAAACCTTTATTCGTGAAAAAGGCACCCCAATTGTTATCAAAGCCGATGGGCTTGCTGCTGGCAAAGGTGTGGTGGTTGCGATGAACGAACAAGAAGCCTTTGATGCTATTGATGATATGTTATCAGGTAACAAGTTTGGTCAGGCAGGTAGTCGGGTGGTTATTGAGGAGTTTTTAGCTGGTGAAGAAGCCTCGTTTATTTGTATGATTGATGGCGATAACATTTTACCTATGGCAACCAGTCAAGACCATAAACGTATTTTTGAAGGCGATACAGGTGCCAACACTGGCGGCATGGGCGCGTACTCGCCTGCACCTGTGGTAACAGACAGCGTTCACCAAAAGGTTATGGAGCGCGTTATCAAACCTGTGGTGCGCGCAATGAAAGACAACGGCACACCCTATACAGGATTTTTGTATGCGGGGCTGATGATTGATGAACAAGGCGACCCCTTTGTTATCGAATTTAACTGCCGTTTTGGAGACCCTGAAACCCAACCAATTATGATGCGCCTTGAAAGCTCACTGACCGATTTAATCTTAGCAGGACTTGATGGCAAATTACCCAAAAAAGCCAATTGGAATGATAAAATGGCGTTAGGCGTCGTTTTAGCAAGCCAAGGCTATCCAGAGACCAGTTCAAAAGGTGATGTCATCACAGGTTTGGATAGCGATTTTGAACAAAACATTAAAGTTTTCCATGCTGGCACCAAACAAAACGGGGAACATATTGTCACGGATGGCGGTCGAGTTTTATGTGTAACCTGTCTTGCAAACACCATCAAAGACGCTCAAACACAAGCATTAGAAGCCATTAGAAAAATCCATTTTGATGGTATGCAATATCGTCGCGATATTGGCTGGCGTGCCATTGACCGATAATATGATTAATTTTTAATCTTAATTAAAAAAATTTAACCGATATGGAAAATTCTAATGGAAATTCTATATCGGTTTGTTATTATAAGCAAAATTAAATTATTAATGTAATTACAAATCATGACCAAACCGACAAGTCCTCTAAACAGCCTAACAACTTCCGCATTAAAGCGGCATTTATCCATTGCCAAAACAGGTTTGACCATTGGTACAAATTGGGCAAAACATAGTGTTGGCGGCTTATTTTTAAACGCCGAAGATAAACAGCGTCATAAAAATGATATGATAGCCAAACAATCGGCTTATTTAGTCAATGAACTTGGTAAATTAAAAGGGTCAGTGGTCAAAGTTGGGCAAATGCTGGCTTTATATGGCGAACATATGCTTCCAAAAGAGATGGTGGATGCTCTGCATACCTTGGATGATAATACCACTCCTTTGGCATGGCACGTTATTTATGAAGCCATTAAAACAGAACTTGGCGAAAAAATAGATGATTTTGAAATTGAACGCAGCCCAATTGGCACAGCAAGTCTTGCTCAAGTACATAAGGCTATACACAAATACACAGGTAAATCCGTTGTTCTAAAAGTACAGTACCCAAATGTGGCGGGGGCAATTGATGCCGATTTATCTTTATTTAAAAAAATATTAAAAGCCACCAATTTTTTTCCACAAACTAAAGCTCTTGATGAGTGGTTTGATGAAGTTCGTGATTTGCTGCATCGTGAGGTGGATTATTGCATGGAGGCTCAAACCACTAAACGCTTTGCTCGTTATTTGGCAAACAACCCAGACTATATTGTGCCAACGATTTATGACAATTACAGTACTCCCCGACTTATTTGCATGAGCTTTGAAGAAGGAATTCATCTAAATAACCAGCGACTGACGGATTTGTCAAACGCGCGAAAAAATCGTCTTGGACAACTGGCAATGGATATTGTGATTCAAGAAATTTTTGTTTGGGGAGAAATGCAAACAGACCCTAATTTTGGCAACTATCTTGTTAGACTTGATGAGGATGGTCATGACAAGCTAGTACTGCTGGATTTTGGAGCAATTAAACAGTTTGATGAGCATTTACTTACCATCGCTAAAGGTTTACTAAGCGCAGGTTATCATCAAGACATCCATCAAATGAAAATTGCTATGACAGGTTATCCATTTTTTGATGATTTAACCAATACCGCCAAAACCGATATGGCAAACGTATTTTTGCAGGCGTGCGAACCATTTGCCAATCCAGACTTACTTGGTAATTCTGAGCTTTTAGAAAATCGCGCTTACATTTGGTCAAAAAGCAATCTGTATGAACGTGTTATGACATCCGCCAAACAAGGCATGCAATCATTTGAATTTATGCTACCTCCCAAAGAAATGATGTTTATTAGTCGTAAATTTATTGGTGCATACGCTCTACTTTGTGCTTTAGACGCCAAAACAGATGCCAATATGCTCATTGCCCCTTATATTTGATATTCAAAAACATTGCTACTTGGTTTAATACGATGATACACCCCCAAACAAAACTCCATTTTATTTTATTTTTTGGACTGTTATTAATTTGCTTGATGACTTCATCGGTGGCCTGGGCAATTGATAAAGAACGTTTGGTTATTGATGCTCGCAGTCAAATTGGCAAAACTGTCAGTTATGACCCTGCTTATACCCAGCTTAGTTACCCGATGGGCGATGTGCCAATCAATAAAGGGGTTTGCACAGACGTCGTGATTCGGGCTTTGCGTCATCAAGATATGGATTTACAAAAACTCATCCATGAAGACATGAAACAAAATTTTTCGGCTTATCCCAAAAAATGGGGGCTAAAATCTCCAGACAAAAATATTGACCATCGCCGTGTTCCTAACATTGCCACTTATTTTAAGCGTAAAGGCTATCAAGTCAAAGATGGTGTTTATAAATCGGGTGATATTGTCACTTGGGATTTGGGCTCTGGACTTGTACATATTGGCATCGTATCAGATAAAAAAAGCCAAAGCCGAGTGCCACTGATTATTCACAACATCGGTTCTGGTACAAAAGAAGAAAATATTTTATATAAATTTAAAATCACAGGACACTATCGCATTCCCCAAAATCACCACCATGATTAGGTGATTGAACAAATTTTTGTTATAATTGATTTTTTGTAATGAGAATTTGTATGGGATTTAATTGTGGTATTGTTGGCTTGCCAAATGTTGGCAAATCCACCTTATTTAATGCATTAACCAAAGCAGGTATTGCGGCAGAAAACTTTCCTTTTTGCACCAAGGACCCCAATACAGGCATCGTGCCTGTACCCGACCCGCGTTTAAAAGAATTGGCAAAGATTGTTAATCCAGAACGCGTAATTCCCACTAGCATGGAATTTGTAGATATTGCAGGACTTGTTGCAGGTGCATCCAAAGGTGAAGGAATGGGCAACCAGTTTCTTGCCAATATCCGTGAAACTGATGCCATCGCCCATGTAGTTCGCTGTTTTGACGATGATAACGTGATTCATGTGGATGGACGAGTCAATCCTTTATCTGATATTGAAACTATCAATACTGAGCTTGCACTTGCTGACCTTGAAGCGGTAACGCGCGCTATCACCAATTTGAGCAAAAAGGCCAAAGGTGGTGATAAAGATGCTCAAGCATGCCTAAATGTGTTTCAAAAAATTGAACCGTTTTTGGCGGACGGTAAACCTGCTCGTATGGCAAACTTAGACAATGATGAGAAAAAAATCATTAAAAGTTATGGTCTTATCACGTTAAAACCCGTCATGTACATCGCTAATGTTGCTGAAGATGGCTTTGAAAACAATCCACATTTAGATGCAGTTACCGAATTTGCCAAAGCTGATAATGCTATCGTTGTGCCACTATGCAATCAAATTGAGGCAGAAATCGCTCAACTTGACGAAGATGAAAAAGCAGAATTTTTAGAAGGCATGGGCATGAATGAAGCAGGTCTTGACCGCGTGATTCGTGCAGGTTATGAATTGTTAAATTTACAAACCTATTTTACCGCTGGCGTCAAAGAAGTGCGTGCTTGGACAGTGCGTGTTGGAGCAACCGCTCCAGAAGCAGCTGGGGTGATTCACACCGATTTTGAACGCGGATTTATTCGTGCTGAGGTTATCGCTTATAATGACTTTATTGAGTATGGCGGCGAAAAAGGAGCGGCGGCAGCTGGCAAATCTCGCTTAGAAGGCAAAACTTATATTGTTGCAGATGGCGATGTTATGCATTTTCGGTTTAACGTATAACTTAACGCAACGGCCAAATAATAAAAGCCAAACATTATCAGGTTTGGCTTTTATATTTTATTTGTCTTCTGTTTTATTTAATGTTATTGCTGCATTTTTTGACAAAGCTCCACATTAACTGCTACAAACTGCTCCCAAGATAATTTATCTTTTAAATGAGTCTTGTAATAATTTTCCACCTGACAAATCAGTGGTCTATTTTCGTAGATTTGGCATAAGTTTGTATCTTCATCCAAATACTGACACACACCATCCCCACGACTTAAATAGGCGGTCAAAGAGCTATCTCCAACACGTCGACAACACTGCCCGCAAGCAGTGCAAGGAAAAGGGGTTGGTAAATTATTAAAATTCAATTTCTTTAACACGGTCATTTTTTAAATCCAACATTAAGTTTTGCATGTCTTTTAATGGCGAAGATTGCACCACGCCCAAAATACCACTTATGGCCAAATTTATTGTTTCGATGTTGTTGTTTTCCAAACCTTTGTCTAAAGTATTAAAAAAACCATCAATCACTGTCCGTCTTTCAGCAAAACAATGGTGCAAATACTGACTTAATAACTCTTTTTGACTACGAATCTCTTCAAGGCGTATATCACGCCATGAATTGATTGTTGCACGTTTGGTTTGTTCTTGCTCAGATATCAACAAATAGTTTTGATAACTATCCATCAGCTTATCCACTGCGGATATAATTGCATTTTGAGAACCAATTGACGATTGAATCGTGTCATTTGCTTTAATTAAAATACCTTTCATAATCCATCTCAAACATAAAGTTTATCATTTAGCCAATCTTATCACTCAGGTAAAATTCAAATATCCTGAACATTTATGTTTAATGCCCGGAACAGGCGAACCATCTTTTTCCATAATAGGTGTATTAATGATTGTTTTGATGGCTTTGCCAATCGATAACATTGTTATCAAATTTGGGTCATCATAGCTGGCAACCTTTACACTCTCAAATTTTTCTACCAAAATTGATAAAGTCTTACTAATCTCTCTGGCATTTTCCTGCAACCCTTTTAATGATTCCTCAATTAAATCAAATTGTGCAACCGCCTCGTCAATTTCAGCAGAATACTCATGGGCTTGAGTTAAGGCTTCTTCAGCTTTGCCCGCCATCACAAACCCCGCTACTGCCAGTGCAGGGCCTGCAACAATACCGCCAAGTGCCAACATGCCGCCTGTCATACCAAACCCACCGGCTGCCAAAGAACCGCCGCCTAACCAAGCTAAAGTTGCGTTTGTTGCTGCAGCACCCGACAATGAAGCAATGGCTGTACCTGTTGATGCTGTTGCCACCAGTGGTATCGTACCATAAACGCCAAATCCTACCAATGCGCCTGTAATTGTTCCTTGCAACAGTCCTGATTCTAATTCTAGTGATTGTTGCGTCATAACCTCCATTTCTTTGAGGTCATCAACATCAATCACACTTTGAAAATCTTTTAAATAGCTTTTGGTTTTTTTGCTTTGGTTTAGCACCGAAACGACATGAGCAATTTGATTTGCACCAATCTCCATCTTTAAACGCCCAAGCGCTTCTAATTCGTCATTAGTTTCATCGCGCACTTCATCAAGTTGTCTTCTTTTTCTTTTATAAAGACGTTCAGCACGCTCACCGATATCTTGTGCTTTTGACTGATTGCCAATCGCTTCAAGCCCTTTAACTACGCCAGTTGCCCCTAATGCTGCTGCCGCTCCCCCATAATAATACTGGAATTGCCATAATTTACTCCAAATTCTTTGTTACACGTTATAACCACGTTTTTTTAATTCACGTTTGATGGCAAGTTTTTCACCAATCATGCCAATATCACACTCTTTTAAATGTTGAAATAATTCATCGTCATCAAGTGTTTCATAAAATTCTTTATGAAAGTTATCAGGATCAATAATATCTTTGACCAAACGTTTCATATCATCAAAAATCAAACCCATGGTTTTCTCCTATCTATACTTCAATCTTTGTTTGAGTATATGATAGATGCATTTTTCTAAATTTACACAAAATGATAAGCTTATCTGATTTTTTGGAGGTAAATTGGATATTTTTTACACTAATTTAAATTTTAGATGGTTTTTAGATAAATTTATAGCAACTTTTATAGATAAGAAATAATAGTTATGTTACAATATTACCTTTATATTGCTAATAAATAAAGGAACGTTATGAAAAAAATTACTCTTCCTATGATGGCTTTGATGGCAGTTTTAGGTTTAACAGCCTGTAATAAACAAGAAGCTCCAAAAGCTGACCAGCCCGACCCAACCAATGAACAACCTACCAAACCCGCAGAAACAGCAAGCAATAACCCACCGCCTGCTCAGACTGCACCCAATACGGATCATGATCATCATGACCATGACCATGAAGGGCATAACCACGAACATATGGATGCTGGTGATAAATACGAATGTGGCAAAGACAGTGTGCAGATTGTTGTTCATAACCACGAAGGCGAAAAAGAAGCTCATTTAACTAAAGACAACATTACTTATGATTTAAGTGAGGATGTACAAAGCCAAGGACGCTTCACATCTGATGATAGCATTGCTGGTGAAGATAAAGGTATGGTGTTGGTGATTGGTGATAATACTGCTAAAGTAACCACTTTAGACAATAAGGTATTATTAGATTGCACTAAAAGCAAAAGTTAATTTTGGATAAATCGAATCAATTTATTTTACTCATCCGACTCATTCGTCCTCATACCCTTCCCTTAGCAGTCAGTGGTGTCATTTGCGCAAATGCATTGTCCTACGCTTTGGGTGGGTATTTTTCTTTTGTAATTGGCTTTTTATTATTATCAACAGCGATTTTTTTACAAATTTTATCCAATCTTGCCAATGATTATGGTGATATGATAAAAGGCGCAGACCTTTACCGCGATAAAAATGCACCCAACCGATTAATTCAGCAAGGAAAAATCTCAAGAGCTACACTAAAAATCATGTTCGTTTTAACACTGCTATTATCTTTGATAAGTGGGAGCTGTCTATTGTTTGCCAGTCTTTTCACGATAAAACAGTGGTTGTTATTTTTAGGGCTTGGCACATTATCCTTAGTAGCAGCAATCACCTATACCATTGGAAGATATGCTTATGGCTATATGGCGCTGGGTGAAGTTGCGGTATTTTTATTTTTTGGGATTTTAGCAGTTGTTGGCGGTTTTTATTTGCAAACAAAAACATGCAATGTGTTGATACTATTTCCTGCCTGTGGATTGGGTTTGTTATGTGCTACCGTTTTACACATCAATAATATTAGAGATATAGATGGCGATAAAAAAGCAGGAAAAATCACCCTTGCTAATCTTTTGGGATTAAAAAAAGCCAAAATGCTGCACATGGGATTTTTGTTCGCTGCAATCTTATCGTATGGTTTATTTATTTGTCTAACCCAATTATGGGGCGGGCTTTTAATATGTTTTACCCTACCCCAATTATTTAAACATTTAAAAGCACTATCAAAAGCTCAAAACCCTCAAAAGATTGGGCAAGAATTAAAAAACGTGGTTCTACTCACTTGGTGGGTGAATTGTTATTTTTCATTAGGCGTGGTAATTTTTTAGTCTATTAAATTTCAGACAATAATTTAGCCAACGCTTGCCCTGCATTCTGTGTTTTCATAAACTGTTCACCAATTAAAAAATGGTGAATGTTGTGTGATTGCATTAAATGCACATCATTTACTCCATGAATGCCACTTTCACTAACGATAATTGCATCATCTCCCAAATGATTACGTAACAATTTAGAAAGACCAATACTGGTCTGCAAATCAACATCAAAGGTATTTAAATTGCGATTGTTGATGCCGTAAATATTATGGCAAGATTTTGGTAAGTTTAATGCTCGCGTCAGTTCATGCTCATCATGAATTTCAATTAAAACATCCATACCATACGATAAAGCCGTTTGATGCAAATGAACTAGCGTCTCATCATCCAAACAAGCCATAATTAATAAAATACAGTCCGCTCCAATCAGTGCTGATTCAACAATCTGGTATTCATCAACCATAAAATCTTTACGTAAAACAGGCAATTTGACAGACTCTCGAGCCTCAACCAAATAATCCACACCACCTAAAAAATACTGCCTATCTGTCAGCACTGACAAACAAGTTGCCCCCGCCTGCTCATAACCTTTGGCGATTTTTACAGGGTCAAAATCTGTACAAATTTCACCTTTAGAAGGAGATGCTTTTTTAATTTCACTAATCACACCAATATTGCCGTTATGGATATCAACTGCCTTTAGAGCCTTGGCAAAACCTCTAGGTTTGTGATGAACAGCTCTTTCTTGCAGCTCTTTTAAAGAAACCAACCGTTTGGCACGGGTTATTTCTTCATGCTTGGTTTGGATGATTTTTTGTAAAATACTGGGTGTACTCATAATTGTTTCATCTATCGTTTTTTAAATTATATGGTTTTTCAAATCAATAATCATCGTTGATGGAAAGTTTGGGTAAATCGAGCAAAGTCCTGCATTTTTTGTTGGACTTTACCACTTACAATGGTTTGTTTCGCCAAATCCACGCCTGCTTGATAATTATCAACCACACCAGATACATACAAGGCAGCAGCTGCATTTAATGCAATCATATCTTGAGCTTTTAAAATCACATCATTGCAATTTTCGCCTGACAATGCTTGGGTTATCATCTTCAAACTTTCTTCAGCCGATGCCACTGACAAACCTGATAAATCGCGTTTTTGTACGCCAAAATCTTCAGGATTCAACACAAATGTGCTCACCTTACCATCTTTATATTCTGCCACTGTGGTATTGGCTGCCAAACTGATTTCATCAAGCCCATCATCAGAATGTACTACCCATACATGACGACTACCTAGGCTGCCCATCACGGTTGCCAAATGCTCACAAAGCGAACCTTCAAATACCCCAAGTACTGTATTAGGTACATTCGCAGGATTACTTAATGGACCTAAAATATTAAAAATAGTTCGCATTTTTAACATAGCACGCACTATTTTAGCGTGTTTCATCGCTGGATGATGGTTAGGTGCAAATAAAAAGCACAGGTTCTGACTGTCTAATGTTTGTACAAGCTCATCCGCAGATAACTGCAAATTTACCCCCAAAGCTGCTAATAAGTCCGAAGCTCCCGACTTACTAGACACACCCGTGCTACCGTGTTTAGCAACGTTTGCACCTGCTTGTGCCGCCACAAAAGAAGCTGCACTAGAAACGTTAAATAAATTTGCCCCATCGCCGCCCGTTCCGACAATATCCACCAAATGCTCACCTTGCACAACAACTGATTTAGCAAAATGTCGCATAACCAATGCAGCAGAAGCAATCTCATCTGTCGTTTCGCCTTTGATACGCCATGCAGTAATAATCGCTGATAGTAAAATATCTGGACATCTACCAAGCATAATGATGACAAACAATGTTTGGGTTTCCTGGGGTGTTAAATGTGTGTTTTGAGTCAGTTTTGCTAAAAAATCAACAAGACGATTTTGGATACATTCATCAGTTAATTGATTGATTTTATTAATAATATCTGAAATCATAAAAAAATCCTTATTCACTATTTATAATAAATCAATCAGCCAACAGTTGGCAACTGATTATCATCAAGTACACTCAAACCATATTCACGCAAAAAATTATTAAACAGTTGGTAACCGCACTCGCTTAAAATAGATTCGGGATGAAATTGCACGCCTTCAACCATCAAGGTTTTATGACGCACTCCCATAATCTCCTCCATCGTGCCATCGGCATTAGTTGTCCATGCGGTAATTTCTAACATATCAGGTAAGGTTGCTTTATCAATAACCAAAGAATGATATCGCACAACATCAAACGGACTGGGCAGATTTTTAAAGACGCCCTTTTGTGTATGAAAAACCGCCGATAATTTTCCATGCATTACCTCACCAGCTCGCACCACTTGCCCGCCAAACACTTGACCAATGGCTTGATGACCTAAACACACACCCAAAATAGGAATTTTGCCACTTAAATTTTGCAAAATATCCAGAGTAATTTTAGCTTCACTGGGCGTGCATGGACCAGGTCCTAAAATAATAGCTCTTGGACTTAGTGCAATCACATCATCCAGTGTTTTTTCATCGTTTCGCCAAACCACTACATCCTGTTTTAATTCACCAAAGTATTGGGCGATGTTATATGTAAAACTACAATAATTATCAATCATCAACAGCATAATCAGCCTTGCGCTTTTAGGAATTTGTTTGTAAAAATGCCAAAAAGTATAACACTGCAACCCTTAAAAAACAACACAACCAACGATATAAAAGCAGCTTTCGCTGCCTTGATTATTTTTTAACATCATCAATCATGTTGATTCTAACAAATTGCAATTTATCTAGAAATTATCACCAAAAATTGCCTTAATTGCCGTGCCATCAAAATGATATTCCTTACCACAAAAACCACAATCTAGAACCAAATCGCCATGTTGTACATCCAGCATTTGCATCGCTTGGTTGTAACCAAGCTGCACAATTGCACCCATGCTTTTTTCTTTGGAACAAGTACAAGCAAAATGAATTGGGGTGCAATCAGGCAAGACGACATCTTCTTCGTGATAAAGACGGTACAAAATTTCATCAGCGGGTAAATCTGTCAATTCTGAATTTTTAATGGTATCTGTTAAAGCTGTTAATCTATCCCATAAATCAGGGTCGTTGTCTTTATCTTGTTGGGTTTGCGGTAAAAGCTGCACTAAAATTCCGCTAGCGTGTGTATCGTTAGTGGCAAGTTTGATTAAGGTTGGGATTTGAGCGGACTGTTTTTGGTAATGTGCCAAACATTCAGCTAAATTATCGCTTACTTTTTCTACAATGCTTTGGTAACTATCACCAAATTCTGGATGAATGCTGATAAATAGCACACTATCTTGCAATAACGTCAACACTTCATCACTGGTTTTTAGTTTATCCCAAAGATTGGTTTCTTCTGATGAAAAGCCAGCCAAAGCTCTTACGGCTCCCGTGTGGTCACATTCTGCCATAGCAAATTTTAATGGTGATGATTCATTTATAGACTGCAATTGAATGGATAGTTTGCCATCAATTTTTAAGGTGGCAATTAATAGACTCGCTGAAACCAACATTTCACCTAAAAGCGCTTTTAGGGCTTTTGGATACGGTTTTTGTTGAATCACAGTCAAAAAACTATTAGATAATTTTACCACATCGCCACGAACAGGTGAGTTTTGAATAAAAAAACGTTGACGACAATCAATTTGATTCATAGTTTTCTCTTTAAAAATGGATTGCTTGTTAATGGGGATTTATTTTAGAATATAAAGCACTTAACCATCTAACTAACCAACATACAAATGACAAATTTCACCAATACCACCAAAAAATTACACAAACTTGCTGATGCTTGCCCTTTTGATTTTAGGGGCTTGATTGCTAGCCTGCCTAACGACGATGATGGTTTTTTAGGTCATGGAGCTGATTTATCAATAAACACTTTATTGCACGCTTATCGCTGTGGAGCTTTTCCTTGGTTTAATGAGGGCGACCCAATTTACTGGTGGTCACCGCTCACACGATGCATAATTTATCCTAAAACCTTTAAACCCAGTAAATCACTTGTGCGCGTTGTCAAAAAACAAACTTGGACGCTGTCTGTCAATCATGATTTTAATAATGTGATGGATGCTTGTAGTCAGCCAAGAAACTACAGTAACCAAACTTGGATTACTAAATCCATGAAAGATGCCTACCAAGATTTACACAAATTAGGCATTGCAGTCAGCATTGAAATTTGGGAGAACATTCCTAATCAAAGCGCACTGATTGGCGGGCTTTATGGGATTAATCTGGGTGGGCTTTTTTGTGGGGAAAGTATGTTTCATAAAAAAACCGACGCATCAAAAGTTGCCTTTTGGGGACTAATGAGAATTTGTCAAAACTATGGAATACAGCTCATAGATTGTCAATTAGAAAATCCACACCTAATCCATCTTGGGGCAACTTTAATCTCCAGACGAGAATTTTTAACGCAGTCTAAACCATTAACTGTAAAAGAAAATTGTGGTATTTATAACACCAAAATCAGCTTACCCGTTACTGACCTTATAACATCCATTTAAAACATTGCAGATGTCAGGATTTGTGTTTATCAAAATCGGGTACACTCATACCACGTTTTTGATAAAACACTGAAACAAATTCATCAAACTTCTGGTTTTCAATGCTGGTGCGGATGTCTTTCATTAGTTTTTGATAATACGCCAGATTATGAATTGTTCCTAATTGAGCAGATAGCATTTCACCGCATTTGTGCAAATGATGTAAATACGCCAAACTAAAATTTTGACAGGTATAACAATCACATTCTTTGTCCAAAGGTTCATGATTGTAACGATGGCTGGCATTTTTGATTTTTACCACACCCAAACTGGTAAAATAATGACCATTTCTTGCGTTACGTGTTGGCATCACACAATCAAACATGTCCACGCCACGTCGAACGGCTTCTACAATATCTTCAGGTTTACCCACACCCATCAGATAGCGCGGTTTATCATTTGGCATAGTTTTAGGCAGATAATCCAGCACTTGCATCATCATTTCTTTAGGTTCACCTACGGACAATCCACCAATGGCGTAACCATCAAATGGCATATCCAAAAGCCCTGACAACGATTGCATACGCAAATCTTGATACATGCTGCCTTGAATAATACCAAACAATGCATTTTTATTGCCCAATTTATGATGCTCATCAAGGCATCTTTGACCCCAACGAAGCGATAATTCTAAGGAATTTTTAGCCTCATCATGAGTTGCTGGATAGGGCGTGCATTCATCAAATTGCATGACAATGTCTGAATTTAAATCGTATTGAATTTGCATAGACACTTCAGGCGATAAAAATACTTTTTGACCGTCCACTGGAGAACGAAACGCTACACCCTCTTCACTGATTTTACGCATTGCGCCCAAACTAAATACCTGAAAACCGCCTGAATCGGTTAAAATAGGCTTATTCCAACCAATAAATGAATGCAGTCCACCAAATTCTTTAATCACCGCTGTGGTTGGTCGCAGCCACAAATGAAAGGTGTTACCCAAAATAATATCAGCACCAATTGCATGAATGTCTCGTGGCAACATTCCTTTAACTGTACCATAAGTACCCACAGTCATAAACGCGGGTGTTTGTACATCACCATGAGCAAGATGAACCGTGCCACGACGGGCATGATTATTACCGTTGTCGGTATTATGTAATGAAAATTTCATAATAATATGATTATTAACCCATTAATTAGTTTGTTAATATTATCAATCAGCCCATTTATCCAAAAGCATGGCATCACCATAACTAAAAAATCGGTATTGTTTTTGGATGGCGTGTTGATATGCCGTTAAAATATTGTTTTTACCACAAAAAGCTGAAACTAGCATTAATAATGTAGATTTTGGTAAATGAAAATTAGTAATTAATCTATCGACAACCCCAAAATGATAAGGTGGATAAATGAAAATTTGAGTATCGCCAGAAAATTCACTTAATTGACCATTTTTACAGTGCAAATACGCTGTCTCTAAAGTACGTGTTACCGTTGTGCCGACCGCAATCACTTGACCGCCGTTTTTTTTAACAGTATTGATTTTATCAGCGGTACTTTGGGGTAAATGCGCGTACTCTTTGTGCATGATATGTTGAGTTAAATCTTCGGTTTTAACTGGAGCAAACGTGCCTGCACCAACATGCAATGTTACAAAAGCGATTTCCACACCTTTTTTTTGTAGTTGGGCAAGGGTCTTATCATCAAAATGCAGGCTCGCTGTTGGCGCAGCAACGCTGGCTGTTTTGTTAGCATCATAAAACACGGTTTGATAACGACTTTCATCATCTTGGTCGGCTCTACGTTCAAAATATGGTGGAATGGGCAATTCCCCAAATGCCTCTAGTGCTGACAAAACTGGTTTATCAAATGCCAAAACAAAAAGGTTTTCTTCACGATTTAACATGGTTGCGGTCAGATTACCCTCAGCCAAAATTAATTGACTGTCTTTTTTTGGACTGCGGCTGGATTTAACATGACATAATGCACGATTTTTAAGCATTTTCCCATCATCAGGCAATATTCTCTCAACCAAAACCTCAACTTGACCGCCTGATGCTTTCTGACCAAATAGGCGAGCTTTCATTACTTTGGTGTCATTTAAAACCAATAAATCACCAGCATGTAACAGGCTTGGCAAATCACTAAACAGCCTATCGGTCATACTACTGCCATTAACACACAATAATCTAGAAGCAGAACGCGTTTTCAAAGGATAACGAGCAATCAAATTTTCAGGTAAATGATAATCGTAATCAGAGGTCAATAATGGCGTATTGGTCATCTTGCAGTAATTTAAAACAAAAATGCTTAGTTTAGCAAAAAAACGGTGGCTCCACTAGCCATTTTTTAAAAAAAATTAATCGATACTACTTCTTTTGGTTGATTTGAAAAATAACTGTAAAAAGCGTATGATAAGCCAAAATCTTAAGGATAAAAATAATGTTAATGAATATTCAAAATACCGCCAAACGTCCAACATCACCCCACCCAATTTTAAACTTAGGGTTTCGGATATTTTTTGCAAGTTCAGCAATTTTTGCTGTGATTACCATGTTACTATGGACGCTGATTTTAAAAGGTATCGCGCCATTTAAAGGCAGTTTAGATATTTTTTATTGGCATGGTCATGAAATGCTTTTTGGCTATAGTTTGGCAGTCATTGCAGGCTTTTTATTAACTGCGGTAAAAACCTGGACAAACCAACCCATGCCCTATGGTTGGCATTTGTTTGGTATCTTTTTTTGTTGGGTAATGGCGCGATTTTTATGGCTTGGACTTCACGCAGTACCAAGTACGCCCATGCTTATTGTCGCTTTTGTTTTTGATATGCTGTTTTGGGCATGGACCAGTTTTGCGGTTGTGCGTGCAGTTGCAAAAGCTCGACAAAAGCGCCAGATTGGTATTATTGCCAAATTAATTTTAATCTTTGCCGCCAATTTAGCTTTTTATATTGGCATTGTGTTAAACCATAAAACCACTCAACAAATTTCTTTATACTCTGCCTTATTTTTGATTATTGGCATTGTATTTACAATTGGGCGGCGAGTTTTGCCATTTTTTATCGTCAAAGGAATCAGTGTTGATAATTTTGGAAAACCCAGTGGTGTTAATATTGAGCAAAAAAATTCTGAATTATTAGACCGTGCCAGCTTGGTCGGATTGGCTGGTATGATGATATTTGATTTATTTTTCCAAATGCCAAAAATAACGGCAGTCTTTGCTTTGGTTTGTTTTATTGCTAATATTTTAAGATTAAAAAATTGGTATCATGCCGCTATTTGGAAAAAACCCTTATTGTGGTCTTTGGTCATTGCATTTTTTGGTATGACAGTAAGTTTGTTAATTTTTGTCATTTATCCTTTTGTTGGTGAAACTTCTTTAAACTTACATTCTTTGGGTCTGCATGGTCTAGCTTTATTTGGTATTGGGCTGATGACCGTTGCAATGATGGCTCGTGTTTCTTTAGGACACACTGGCAGAAACATTCACCAACCTCCAAAAACCGTAACTGCTATATTTATTTTGATGATTGTCAGTGCAATTTTTCGGGTAGTTTTACCCATGTTTGGCTATGACTATATGACATGGATTTTAATTTCCCAGATTGCGTGGATTTTATCGTTTGTGCTGTTTTGCTTTTCTTATATTGGCATTTTGTCAAAACCTAGAACAGATGGTTTATTTGGTTAAATTTTATGACAAACACCCATTTAAAAGCCGATTCAAAAATAAACTGCAATCTTTTAAGTCGGCATATTGAGGTATTATTGCACATCAGTGAAATGCCTTTGACTAAAAATGACTTAAAAAAACGCCTCTCAGGTCAGTATCTGGTAGATGTCAATGACATCACTACAGCTTTACTGTTACTAGAGGAAAGACTTTCAGGAGGCGTACTTGAACTCAGCCAAACAGCAAGTGGCTATCGCTTGCAAATTAAGGCAGAATACGCCCCACTGATTCAGCAAATTTTTCCTGAACGCCCCGAAACACTCAGCCAAGCTGTATTAGAAACTTTAAGCATCATCGCCTACAAACAGCCTGTTACCCGACTTGATATTGAACAAATTCGTGGCGTCAGTGTATCTAGTCATATTTTACGACAATTATTTGATAAGGGCTGGATTGTAGAAAAAGGTTATAAAGACACATTAGGAAGACCAGCATTGTTGCACACCACCGATGAATTTTTAGATGCTTTTGGGCTTTGTAGTTTAGCTGAGTTACCGACCATGCCTGATATCAATTTTTGTCCATAAATACAAATCCATCGTAAAATTATGGTATAATGAAAGGTTCACATTGCGAAATGTTATTTTCCACGTTACAGGATTTTTTATGAATAATCCCATCAAACCCGAAGGCGAAAAACTACAGAAACTTTTGGCGCGCATCGGTTTAGGCTCACGGCGCCAACTTGAAGAAGTGATTAAAAGCGGACGAGTTTCCATCAATGGCAAAATCGCTCAACTGGGTGAACGCGCTACTGATAACGATGAAGTTCGTATTGATGGGCGACTGGTACGCATTCAAGACAACCACAAAAAACGTCGTCGCATCATCGCCTATTACAAACCAGAAGGTGAAATCTGCTCAAGTTTAGACCCTCAAGGTCGCCAAACTGTGTTTGAACGCTTGCCAAAACTAACCCATGACCGTTGGATTATGGTTGGTCGCTTGGATATTAATTCATCAGGGCTACTGTTATTTACCAATGACGGTGAATTGGCACATCGTTTAATGCACCCTTCCACCGAAATCACACGTGAATACGCTGTACGTGTCTTGGGTGAAGTTACTCCTGAAATTGCCAAAACCCTGACTGCTGGTGTTGTTTTGGATGATGGTATGGCAAAATTTGATGACATCAAAGAAGGTGGTGGCACAGGTGTTAATAAATGGTATCACGTTACCTTAAAAGAAGGTCGTAAACGTGAAGTTCGTCGATTGTTTGATTCTCAAGAACTCAAAGTCTCGCGCCTGATTCGTACGCGTTATGGCAGCGTTATTTTACCCAAACAGCTACGTACAGGGCGTTTTATTGAGCTTGACGCAAAAGAAATTGGCAAATTGTGCGATTTGGTCGGACTGCGTCATCAAAAAAATGCTGGCTTAACCACACACGCCAAAGAAAAACAAGCACGCATTACTAAAAAACCTTTAAAATCAAGAGCAGTAACTCGCAAAAAAGCTGCTGAAAAACCTAACGGTTCTGCGCGAAAAGCAGTAATCGATTTTAAAAAGGCAAAGTTTTCTAAGTTCTCTTCTAAGAAAGAACGCGATTAATTTGCTGATAAACGTATCCAAAACACAAATTATTACAAATAATTAGCTTTGTATAATGCTGTAAATAAAACTTACATATTGCAAAATTTTAACTTCAATGTTAGTATTTACACACATTTGATTTTTATTCATTTTAAGGTAAGGTTATCAAGATGAAAAAACTTGCTATCACCGCTTTGGTTGCTGCTAGCTTAGCATTAACTGCTTGTGCTTCTAATACGACTGCCAATGGCACCAAAGAGTCTTCTTTCCAACGCTTCAAAAGCAGCATAAAAGCTAAAAAAGCTGAACACGCCAAAAAACGTGAAGCTAAAAAAGCTGAAAAAGCCGCTAAAAAAGAAGCTGCTCAAGCTATGGGCAACTAATCCTTTCTTAGCAAAAAACCGCTTAATTGCAAGATTGAGCGGTTTTTTATTGCCAAATTTATCATCAAACATGCAATTCATGCCCGCAGCGGTCGCAAAACTTAGCACTTGAAGCATGACCAAATTTACCACAGTTTGGACAAGCCACAGGGTGTAATTGCGGTCTCATAGTGCGAGTCAATTCAGCGGTAAAAATACCCGTTGGTACAGCGATGATGGCGTAACCTGTAATCATCACCATACTTGCAATGGTTTGCCCGATGGGAGTTTTGGGTGAAATATCGCCATAACCAACCGTGGTTAAAGTTACCACTGCCCAATAAATAGACCGTGGAATGCTGGTAAATCCATTTTCAGGGCCTTCAGTCACATATAAAATAGAACCAAAAATAGTAACCAATAGGAGCAAGGACAGAAAAAACACTGTAATTTTATGCTGACTGGTTTTAAAAGCGGCTGCCAAAAATCCCGCCTGCTGCATATAAGATTTTAAACGAAATACACGAAATATGCGTAAAATGCGTAAAATGCGTACAATTAATAAATACTTTGTGCCAGCAATAAACAAACTTAAATAACTAGGCAAAAGCGCCAACAAATCTACCGCCCCAAAAAAACTAAATGCATAACCTTTGCGATTTGGTGCCGAATACAATCTTAGAATATATTCTATGGTAAATAAAATTGTAAACGACCATTCTGCATAAAAAAACAATTCTCTAAATCGCAATCGCCATACCAGAACACTATCAAGCATAATTACCAAAACGCTCAACAAAATCGTAATC
The DNA here is from genome assembly GCF_055193055.1 of Moraxella sp. I5G. Classification (NCBI taxonomy): domain Bacteria; kingdom Pseudomonadati; phylum Pseudomonadota; class Gammaproteobacteria; order Moraxellales; family Moraxellaceae; genus Moraxella; species Moraxella sp. I5G. Next base: position 122,329 of record NZ_JBUXLH010000004.1, read on the forward strand.
AACAAAAGCACATCAAAAAATTTACCTGCTGGGGTGTCTGTACCTTCAATGACAATATGAATGCGTTCGGCAAGCGTGAGATTTTTTTTGGATTTCATGGCAAACCGTCAAATTAGTCTTAAATCAAATTTCCTATTCTAACTCAAAAAACTGTAAAAATTAAGTCATTGACTGTAGCGTTTTAGATTGCCAATTTTTTCCAACATTTTTTTAAACTTATGATAAAATACCGCTTTTGATTGTATTTTAACTTTTTTATTTTTGTCATTAAATTAATTATAGGTGTGTTTATGGCAGGTCATAGTAAGTGGGCAAATATCAAACATCGCAAAGCAAAACAAGACGCAGCAAAGGGTAAAATTTTTACCAAAATTATCCGAGAAATCGTTTCTGCTGCCAAATCTGGCGATGCTGACCCCAACAACAACCCGCGTTTGCGTGCCGTCTTAGAAAAAGCCAATGCCGCTAATATGACCAAAGACGTGATTAAACGCGCCATTGAGCGTGGCGCTGGCGGCGGTGATAACGACAATATGGAAGAAATCACCTATGAAGGCTACGGCATTGGCGGGGTTGCGGTATTGGTTGAGACCATGACTGACAATGTAAACCGTACCGTTGGCGAAGTACGTCATGCATTTAGTAAAAATGGCGGAAATTTAGGCACTTCAGGTTCGGTGTCTTATTTATTTACCAAACGTGGTGAAATTGTATTTGAAGACGTTAGCCTAGAAGATAAAGTAATGGAAGTGGCTTTGGATGCTGGCGCTTTGGATATTGAAAACGATGGCGAAAGTTTGCTAGTGATTACCGACCCTAACGACTTTGGTAAGGTTAAAGATGCCTTAGATAACGCCAAATTGATTTCTGATAGTGCTGAAGTTACCATGTCTGCTTCTACTTCGGCTGATATTGATAATTTAGAAGACGCCCAAAAAGTGCTAAAAATGATTGACATGCTTGAAGATTTAGACGATGTTCAAGAAGTTTACACCAATGTTAATATCAGTGATGAAATTTTAGCGCAATTAGACGCTTAATAAAAAGGCGTAGCCAGTTATATAATTGCCTTTAGGATAAAGTTCATGAAATATTTAACCGCCTTGGTTTTGATGTTTATCATGCCTTTATCATATAGAAAAACTGTTGCTGGATATGATTTAGCTCATATCCTGCCAAAGTCTATAACGACAAAAAGCCCATTAAAATTGGGCGACTGGCAAAGTTTTAAAACACACGCCTAAAGTGAGCTTACAATGATGGTAGTGGGCTTGTGTATGACATTTTGATTGGTGAAGATTCACCCTCTGAATTTAACTACATTTACGAATCAAACAATCAATTAGAAAATCAATCGATTGTTTTTATCGTGATAGTCGCCTTTTGTAAGTCGCAACTGTCAAGGTGGGCAAATAGAAATCGCAATCAATACGCTGAAACCGTTACCCATTTTATTTATGTTTGAGACGAAAAGAACAAAAATTTTAAACTCATCAAAAAAGCTTATAAAACGTATCAAACCACACGCAACGATTGATTTTATCATGAAATAAAATCAATTTATTAACCAAAAAAAGGAATCATCGATGCTCTCTTCTTGGGTTCGTGCTATTTTGCAAGCAACCGTTTATGATGTTGCCATTCAAACACCTTTAGAAAATGCCCCCAAATTATCCAAACGTTTTGATAATCAAATTCGCCTAAAACGAGAAGATTTACAGCCTGTTTTTTCCTTTAAATTGCGCGGGGCTTATAATAAAATTAGCCAATTGCCTGATGATAAAAAACAAAAAGGCATTATTTGCGCTTCTGCTGGCAATCACGCCCAAGGCGTTGCTTATTCAGCAAATCGGTTGCAATTAAACAACCTAATTGTTATGCCAACCACCACTCCAGAGATTAAAATCAAAGCTGTGCAAGCCTTGGGTGGCAATGTTTATCTACATGGCGATAGTTTTGATGAAGCCAACCGTTTTGCCATGCAAAAAGCCCAAGAAGATGATTTTACCTACATTGCCCCTTATGATGATGAACTGGTCATTGCAGGTCAAGGCACAATTGGGCTGGAGCTTACTCAACAATGGCGAGAGCTTGATTATGTATTTGTTGCCGTGGGCGGTGGCGGTTTGGTTGCGGGGGTGGCGGCTTTTTTGGGGGAAGTTGCGCCCCATATCAAAGTAATTGCCGTTGAACCGACTGGAGCTGCTTGCTTAAAGGCAGCACTTGCCGCCAAACAACGAGTAAAACTGCCCCAGGTTTCTTTATTTGCCGATGGGGTTGCTGTTGCAGAAATTGGCGAACTGCCGTTTCATATTGCCCAATTACCAAAATCCGATGGCAGCGGCACCGTCATTGACCCTGATGTGGTAACATGCACCAATGATGAAATTTGTGCCGCCATCAAAGATATTTTTGAAGAAAATCGCAGTGTGGTTGAACCAGCTGGGGCTTTGGCGGTTGCTGGGATGAAAAAATACATTCAACAAAATCAGCTACAGCACAAAAACTGCGCCGCCATCATCTCTGGGGCAAATATGAATTTTGACCGTTTACGGTATGTTGCAGAGCGTACCGAAATTGGTGAGCAAAAAGAAGCAATTTTTGCGGTACGTTTGCCCGAAAAAACAGGGGCGTTTTTGGAATTTTGCCGTACTTTAGAAGGTCGCAATATTACTGAATTTAATTATCGCTTGGACGCAAACAATCCCAAAATTGCTCATGTTTTTGTTGGTATTGCTCTAAAAGAAGGACAAAAAGAGCGACAAATCATTCAAGAAATTTTGGACAAAAAAGGCTTAACCGCTTTTGATTTAACTGATGATGAAGCTGCTAAAACACATGTTCGCTATCTTATCGGCGGTCATGCAATGGTCAAGGATGAGCATTTATTTCGGGTTATGTTTCCTGAACGCCCCAGCGCTTTATTAAATTTTTTGGAAAAATTGGGTACAGATTTTAACATCACTTTATTTCACTACCGAAATCATGGTGCAGCAGAAGGTCGTATTTTGGTAGGATTGCAAGCCTCTGAAGGTACATCGCGTAAGATTATTGATGCTCTGACTGAAATTGGCTATCAATGCGAAAATCTTACGGATAATGTTGGTTATCAGCTGTTTTTAAAATAAATCCAACACCCATCAACCTTAAAAAAACCTAAATTTACTAAGTAAATTTAGGTTTTTTATTGCCTTGATTATTTTTTAGCTGATAACGCAATCCCTTAAAAATTGGGGAGTGTTTCAGACCATATACATAGTGTCGTTCTTGAAATTCCTTATCGGTCTTAATCCCCTAAAAATTGGGGAGTGTTTCAGGCCTTATATTAATGATAAAGACAAGTCGGATGCTGTCTTAATCCCCTAAAAATTGGGGAGTGTTTCAGACCAGCAGAACAGTTAAAAGACGGAGTTATAGAGTTGTCTTAATCCCCTAAAAATTGGGGAGTGTTTCAGACGGTATTCCTGTAAGGATTATTGAATTGTCTCCAGAAGTCTTAATCCCCTAAAAATTGGGGAGTGTTTCAGACGTATACGTGATGTGGTATTTCCTTCACTCTGATGTCTTAATCCCCTAAAAATTGGGGAGTGTTTCAGACCTCAACTAGTCGTTAATAATGTAATGGCTGTGGGTCTTAATCCCCTAAAAATTGGGGAGTGTTTCAGACGGAAAAGCGTCTTCGGGACGTTAGTTGTTTTCGTCTTAATCCCCTAAAAATTGGGGAGTGTTTCAGACTTTAACTGGAGTTTCTGAACGGAAAGGGTCTTCGTCTTAATCCCCTAAAAATTGGGGAGTGTTTCAGACTCTGGGAAGAAGCCCTCTGTATGGTTGATATGATGTCTTAATCCCCTAAAAATTGGGGAGTGTTTCAGACTGCGGTTGATTTAAATTTTTAAATCAAATCAATTAGTTACTCAATCATTTTTTAGGCATAATTTTTCGCTAAAAAGTTGTTGAAATTTTAATCAATTTTTTGACCAAAATTTCACACGTTTAACCGTCCAAAACGTCAATAATAAAACCGCTTTTATCAAGTCGGCTTAAAACAGTCCACAAAATAGCCTGTCAATTAACCCCTAGATTATAGTTGCAATAAACGGTTTTGTCAATTTATAAAACCCAACCAAAATACAGCAATCTCTATGATTTATATGGTTTTATTAGACTGTTTGTCTATGACAAAATTTTATCCAGCAACGCCAATAATTTTTCAATCAAACTGCACGTATCCGCTTCACTAATATTTAAAGCTGGCAATAATCGTATTACGTTACCGCCTGTTACATTCACAATCAAATAAAATTCATCGCGAGCCATCGCCACAATTTGACCGCAATCAACATCGGACGGCATGGCAAAACCAATCATCATGCCACGCCCACGAATTTCGATTTTATCAGCAAAGCGATGTTGGACTGCATGGCGAATTTTTTGGCTTTGAGTAAGCGCATTTTGCATAACATCGTGTGTTAAATGCTCATAAACCGAACAAACCACCCGACACGCCAAGGGAGTACCGCCAAAAGTTGAGCCGTGAGAACCCGCTTTAAACAAACCTGCCGCTTTATTATTCATCATACACGCCCCCACTGGAAAACCGTTACCCAGCCCCTTAGCGGTAGTTAAAACGTCTGGCACAATATCACTGTACTGATAAGCAAAATATTTGCCCGTGCGCCCATTGCCTGTTTGCACCTCATCCAACATCAAAAGCCAATCGTTTTTTTGGCAAATTTGAGCGATTTTTTGCAAATAATCATCATCGGGGGTGTACAGTCCGCCTTCGCCCTGAATTGGCTCAAGAAATACCGCACAAATATCGGGGTCATCGGATAAATCCGCCACTTTGGAAGCGTCGCCAAACGGTACCCGAATAAAATCCTTATCCAACGTAAAAAATCCTTCGCGAGCTTTGGGATTGGCAGTTGCCGTTACCGTCAGCAGTGTCCGCCCATGAAACGCGTGTTCCATTACCACCACTTTGGGGTGGGTCAGTCCTTTTTTATAAGCATACAGTCTGGCAAGTTTTAACGCGCATTCGTTGGCTTCAGCTCCAGAATTGGCAAAAAACACCTCTTTCATATTTGCCGCTTGACACAGTATTTGACCTGCTTTTTCCTGCCAATCAATACCAAATAAATTGCTGGTATGAATCAAAGTTCCCGCCTGCTCGGCAATTGCATCAGTGATTGGTGGGTAACAATGCCCTAAACCACAAACTGCAATGCCTGTTAAAGCGTCTAAATACGCGGTACCGTCAGCGGTGTATAAATATGAACCTCTGCCTTTGGTAAAGGTAATCGGTTGGCGATGATAAGTTGCGGATAAATAGCTCATAAACATTCCTATGTTAATTGATTGGTTTAATATTCACTTTGATTGGTTTGGGTGGTGAAACGGTTGTTAATCTTTTCTGCCAATGTCTTTACCACTTTCTTCAACACTTTCTTCACTAAAAGGAGAATCTTCAGCGGTGATTTTATAATCTTCAGCTGCCCATGCGCCCAAATCAATCAATTTGCACCGCTCACTGCAAAAGGGGCGATAAGGGTTATTTTGCCAGATGGTCAGTTTTTGACAACGCGGACAGGTTAGATGGATTGGTTGATTCATAGTGCATTTACTTAAACTGGTTTGATTGAACGTATTTTTACTAAAACCGTTTTACTTAAAATTACTTTGATTTAAGCAATTTATTGTAACACAGCCATTTTATCACAGTCCATAACTGCATAAATAAGACCAGCGATTGATTTAAATTATTTATACAATCAAAAAATCATATAAAAAATAAAAAATTACATGACAGCGGCTAAAAAGCAAGTTATAATCAGCCAAGAGGTTTTTAACCTTGAAATATCTTAAAATTGTTTTTCAGTATCATGATTATGGAAAGACAGGGATTTAAGGTGTTTTATCATCGCAACTTAAGGAGTATTTTGTGAGTGATATCAATACAACATTAAGCGAAGAGAGGCTTCGCGAAATACAAAATAAAAGTTATGCTGAGCTTCACAAGCCAAGTTCTAGTTTTAATACCCGAGACGAATATCTAGCGCATGAATTGCAAATCATGAAGCCAAAGCGTTGGAGTATTAACCTACCTTTTAAAGATTATCGTTTTGAACCTGAAGACGCCATTGCTGCAATGGCAGGCACCATCGGTAAAATTGTTATGGTTGGCGCTATGGCGGCAGCTTTTGCAGCACCTTTGGGGTTGGGTGATGGTTTTATTTTAGAAAACGTGCGTTATGAACTTTTAATCGCAGCTATTTTGGTGGTGATTTTTTCTGGTTTTATCCTGCCAACATCAAATTTGCCCGGGACGCATGGACCGCTAATCCCACTAATCCCTATTGTCGTTGCAGCAGGCGGACACCCATTGGCGTTTGGTATTTCCATTGCCGTATTTGGACTTATTTTAAGTCTATTAAAGGGCGGAAGTTTGATGACCAAGCTAACCAGTGATGGGGTTGCAGGTGGTCTTTTGTTGTATTTGGGTTTTGTAGGCACCATCGGACAGGTCAATAAACTAATTGATTGGGCAAAAGCCATAGAAATACCCCATTTGGCTTTTGTCATCATCATTGCCACCATCATTATGTATGCCCTACTTGAGCATTGGCAAAAACGTTGGCTTGCTGTGCCGATTGGCTGCGCCTTGGCAGGATTTTTAGCTTTTATCTTTGGTGCGCCATTTGAATTTAAAACCGCACCGGGTCTACCAAACATGAGTCCAATGTACTGGTGGGGCGAAAACACTGGCTGGACATTGGGTTTGCCTGACGCCAAAGCCTTTATTGTGGTCTTTCCTTTTGCAGTCTTGGCAGTTGCTATGTGGCCACCAGATTTCTTAGGTCATAAAGTCTTCCAAAAAATCAGTTATCCAAATCACACCGACCGAACCCATATGGATGTTGATGATACTATGGTTACTTGCTCTATCAGACAGGCCATTGGTTCAGCGCTTGGCGGAGCAAACTTTACATCATCTTGGGGAACTTACATCGTTCCAGCGGCGATTGCCAAACGTCCGATTCCAGCTGGTGCAATCTTAACTGCCCTATTTTGTATTATTGCCAGTATCTGGGGCTACCCAATGGATTTAGCAATCTGGCAACCTGTACTGAGTGTTGCGTTGATTGTTGCGGTATTTGTGCCGTTATTAGAAGCTGGCATGGAAATGACTCGCAAAGGTAAAACCACTCAATCGGCTGCCATTGTTGTTTTTGCATCTGCTTTGGTAAACCCTGTTTTTGGCTGGTCTTTAACAATGATGTTGGATAACTTAGGTTTGATTGGCGACAAAAAACGCAGTATTGAGCTGGGCTTTGCAGGTCGTGTTGTCATTCCAATGACTGGATTTGTCATTCTTTGCCTTGCTATGGGCGCTGTGGGTATGCTTCCCGGCATTCCTGCCTTCTTCCCACAATTTAGAACTTAATGTAAAAAAACCAAAAAACCATCTGGAAATCAGGTGGTTTTTTGTTTTAATATCAGTTAAAATTAATGCCTGTAAGTTGCCATTTACGCAATTATACCAATTTTTTGATACGAATAATTTGCCTAATTCGGCTATTAAGTTTTATAATGGGACAAAAAAATGAGCAATGAAGAACAAACGACATTTAATATGCGTGTTGGTAGAACAATTTAAAAAAGCTGCCAAAGAAAATAATCGAACTGCCAGTCAGCTGTTGCGCGATTGCATGATTGATTATGTTAAAGAACATCGCCAATCTACATTAAAAGAGTAATTGATAAAAGAGTTATCTATGTTTAAAACTTTTTTGGGTGGAAAAATTCACCGCGCCACTGTTACAGGGGCAAATCTAAATTACGTTGGCAGCATCACAGTTGATGTTGATTTATTAGAAGCCGCTGGCATTGATATTAATGAAAAGGTGCAAATTGTTAATAACAATAATGGTGAACGTTTTGAAACTTATACCATTGCCGGCAGACGTGGTAGTGGCGAGGTTTGCCTTAATGGTGCGGCAGCACGCCTTGTTCAAGAAGGCGATGTTGTGATTATTATGTCTTATGTTTTATTATCTACTGATGAAATTAAAACCCATTTGCCAAAGGTTGTTTTGGTGGATGAACGCAATCAAATTACTGACACCCTATCCTATGAACCAGCCAATACTGTTTTATAGTATCGTTTATTAGTTTTAGAAATAAAAAAAGAGTGTTTTATAACACTCTTTTTGTTTTACCTAAAATAAACTTAGGCTTGCAATGCTTTGATTGCTTTATTTAAGCGGCTTTTATGACGAGCGGCTTTATTTTTGTGGATAATGCCTTTGTCTGCCATACGGTCAATTACAGGTACTGCTTTTTTATAGGCTTCAGTTGCCAATTCGTAAGATTTTGCTTCAATAGCGGCAACGACACGTTTGATGTAAGTGCGAACCATAGAACGTTGTGATACGTTTTTAGCGCGTTGTTTTACGTTTTGACGAGCGCGTTTGCGAGCTTGGGCTGAGTTTGCCATAATAAATCCTTAACTAAGGTAAAAATAAAAGGGGCTTCACTTAGTGTAGGCGATAATTCAGGCAGCCACCGAATTACCAATGTTATTATTAACAAAGGAGACACGTTGCCTAACACAATCCGCCTATTCTACTAAATTTTCAGATGTTACACAAGATTTTTACCTGAAAAATTGCCGTTTTTAGCTCAATCAATTAAAAATTTTCTTTAATGCCTGAAAGGGAAGCGTAACCACATCAAAAGCTACCGCAAATGGAAATAAAACCAATTTTTCTACAGGGTCGCTGTCGCCTTTACGATAAGCGGTTTCTTCTTTGGTGGTATAGATGGTTACAGGATAAAGACGGCTTAAAGATTTTAGACTGTGTTGATTGCTCACAACGGGATATACCGCACCTTCTAAACTAATATTAAAACAAAAACTTTGGGCTTGTAGTTCTTTTTCGTTGTATGTGGTGCATTCCTTCACATTATGTTTTAGGAAAAATTGAGCGTCTTTTTTACTAAAATCTTCTTTGAGTCGTGTGTATTTTAAAGCCAACGTTCCTGTAAACTTTCCATCATTATTTGCTGAATAAAAATCAAGCGGCTCACGCAGACTCACATAGTCTGGGTCTAAATACCCAAGCAAACTAGTGAATTCTGACCCACCTTGAGTCAAAACATAACTGTGTTTTTGCCCAACAATCACCACTGCATCATCAGGTGCATTGGCTATGCGAGTAGCAGGCTTACCAAAAGCCAAAACTGAATCCTCAACCAATGTTTGTCTGGTTTTTTTAACATAGCTACCGCCAGAATCTTTAGTCATTAAGGTTTTAGTAGCACAGCCTGACAAAACAACAGAACCCAGCATTGCAGCAAGTACGGTTTGAGTAGCAAATTTTTTCATAAATAACCCTTATTTAACAATAAGTTAATATCTTGATTATAAAATAATTTAGAATATTTGTAAACTGTTTTCTGTTTTTGATTGTTTATCGTCCAATTGTTTTGTTTTTAAATTTTTATTTCAGGGTTTTTATTTTTTTGGCATCTGGATTAATTAAATTTTGATAAATATTTAATGTATTTTTCACCATTTCTTCAATAGTATATTCGTGAGTTATGGCGGGGCGAATGGGATTTTGTAAGTGAAACTTGACTGATTTACACAAAGCAAATGCGGTTTCTTCTTTAACCAAACCTTGCGGATAAGTTATTGTCAAAATATCTGCAAACGCCCCTTTTGACCAACCAATCACAGGAGTGCCTAAATGAACTGCTTGAATGGCTGTAATACCAATACTTTCAGGGTAATTTGCCAGCGCCAAAACAATATCTGCCGACGCCAGCCATTCTCGCATGTCAGGCGGTCGTTTACCCACAAAAGTAACGCGTTTTTGTAAATCCAATGCATACAATTTTTGCACAAATTCTTCTTGAGCCAAATCAAGTTCGTTGGCAGTAGCTAAGTCATCGTCCATAATTACAGCGTGAATTTTTGGAAATTTTTCTTGTAGATTACCCAAAATATCAATCAACCAATCCTGTCCATACTCGCTACCGATAGGAGTTGGAAAGACTAGCCATTTTTTATATTCTAATTCAGGGTGTTGAGCAAAAACGCTTTGTAGCCAATGCACAGAAGAATGATGACGATAAGGGTATTTTTTAACGTCAACACCGCGACGCACACAAATAATTTTTTTGGTTAATTTATCAGCAAAACCATCAGGTGATTCTTCTTGTTTGGCTGCTAAATTTTCCTTTAAATACCGATCAATGCTACGAGAAGCACTAATGATGATATCAGCAAAAAATAGTGCTTTAGTGTATGAATTCAAAGGATAAAAACCATACACCGTTGCAATAACTTTTGGACGTTTTTCTTTTGGCAACCAGCTCATTGACATATGCAGCACCCATGCCGGTGTACGTGAATGCACATGAATAATATCTGGTTTATGCTGTAAAATCAAATGCTTGAGCCGAAAAATATGCCGAAGCGCCCACCAAGATTTTTTTGGCATGGCCATTTGATAATAAATTGTATCATCTCGCAAAAGCCGAGTAACCAGTTCGTGATTTTTATCAGCGCAGCCAATCACCACCGATTTATGCCCCGCTTTTGCCATAGCATGAGTGATGGCATAAATGCCACGTTCGGATTCATCGTATTTTAAAGATGATAATAAATGCAAAACTTTCATTGCTTAAGTTTGTTGGATTGATTATTGATAAACAGTACCATCATGATTTATAAAACCGCCAATAAGTTTTGCACATGTTCTTTAGCTTTTACATTACGATAACTTGCCAAAATTTTTCCTTGATTATCAAATATAAAAGTAGAACGCACCACACCAAAATATTTTTTACCATACAGCTGTTTTTCTTTAAATACATCAAAATAATAACTCAGCTGTTTTTCAATATCAGAAATCAGTCCAATCTGTAAATCGTGTTTTTGAATGAATTTTTTGTGTGAGCTCACATCATCAGGTGACACCCCAATAACAGTATAGTCTTTTTCAGCTAATTTTGATAAATTTTTAGTAAAATCAACTGCTTGAATCGTACATCCTTGGGTATGATCCTTAGGATAGAAATATAAAATTAATCCTTTTTGACTATCTTTTATCCAATTTACTAAAGAAAGTTTACTCTCTATTGTTTCATTGGCTATTTTTTGTACTAAAGTTACCAAAAAATCTGGCAAAATCAGCGTTTCAGCAGTGTTTTTCATCAGTTCATCCAAATAATCTTAAAAATAGATTGTTCTATTGTAGCAAAAAAAATTTTTGAACAAAATATTGTAAATTCTTAGTTGTAAAATTGTAATAATTCTATCTTTACAGTAAAATTACTGCTTTTACGCAAACAGGATGACGGTAGATGTCTTTACTTTCCTATTTTCAAATCCAAGAACGGGACTCTACCGTTCGTCAAGAAGTCATAGCAGGTTTTACAACTTTTTTAGCTATGGTCTATTCAGTGATTGTGGTTCCAAATATGCTTTCTCAAGCAGGATTTCCTGCTGAATCGGTATTTATCGCTACTTGCCTTGTGGCAGGGTTTGGCTCGCTCTTGATTGGTTTTTTGGCAAATGTACCTATGGCGATTGGCTGCGCCATTTCTTTAACCGCTTTTACCGCGTTTAGCTTAGTTTTAGGCAGTAAAGTTAGTGTACCTGTAGCTTTGGGAGCAATTTTTTTAATGGGGGTATTTTTTACCCTAATTTCTGCCACGGGCATTCGAACTTGGATTTTAAAAAATCTACCCAGTTCTATTGCTCACGGAGCAGGCATTGGTATTGGCTTATTTTTACTTTTAATTGCCGCCAATAACGTTGGATTTGTTGTTAAAAATGATGCGGGTCTACCTGTTAAAATGGGTGATTTTACATCCTTTGGCGTCATTATGTCATTGCTTGGTTTGGCGGCAATTATTGGTTTGGAAAAACGTCAAGTAAAAGGGGGCATTTTATGGGTTATCATCGCCATCACAACCATTGGTTTAATATTTGATTCAAATGTTAGCTTTAGTGGCTCGCCCATCAAAATTCCACATGTTGGTGATGATTCATTATTTTTTCAATTAGATATTGCTGGTGCTTTAGATAAAACAGTGTTGCCTGCAGTTTTTGCTTTGGTAATGACCGCAGTTTTTGACGCCACAGGAACCATTCGTGCTGTCGCTGGACAAGCAGGCTTAATTGATAAAAATGAACAAATCATTGGCGGTGGCAAAGCTCTTACTGCAGACTCTGCATCCAGTTTATTGTCAGGATTATTTGGCACAGCCCCTGCTGCTGTTTATATTGAATCAGCATCTGGAACAGCCGTTGGCGGCAAAACTGGATTAGTTGCTGTTGTTGTGGGTTTATTATTTTTAGCAATGCTATTTTTGCAGCCATTAGCGTTTTTAGTGCCCAGTTACGCGACCGCCCCTGCGCTGATGTATGTTGGGCTTTTAATGTTAAGTAATGTTTCAAAACTTGATTTTAGTGATTTTGTTGAAGCAATGAGCGGCTTGGTTTGTGCTGTTTTTATTGTTTTGACTGCCAATATTGTTACGGGCATCATGCTTGGATTTGCAACCTTAGTAATTGGACGCTTGGTTTCAGGAGAGATAAACAAACTAAATATTGGCACGGTATTAATTGCTGCTGTTTTAGTTGCTTTTTATGCACTTGATTATGCAATTTAGGATTAGGTTTTATTAAACAATAAAAAACCGACTTAATTTTAAGTTGGTTTTTTTATTTGTTTTAAGATGAATGGCGGAAGTTGTGAGATTCGAACTCACGGTGGGCTACAAACCCACGCCGGTTTTCAAGACCGGTGCATTCAACCGCTCTGCCAAACTTCCAAAGGTAGTAAAAATGGCGGAAGTTGTGAGATTCGAACTCACGGTGGGCTACAAACCCACGCCGGTTTTCAAGACCGGTGCATTCAACCGCTCTGCCAAACTTCCGTAGGCGTGTATTATATAGATTTTTTGCTGAAATGCAAGTATTTTTTAATTTTTAAAAAATTTTTGGTACACGTCTGGGTGTACTAATTTCTTCAATACTGATAAACTCTTCATTACGGCAATTGTTTTGTGGGCGTACAATATCTCGTACTAAAGCAGCTACTTCATAGACCACGCGACGACTGTGCATCAAGTTATTTTTTGGTTTTCTCCAATCTAAGGGCAACACCAAAGGCGCCTCATAAGGATAGGTTTGCACGCCTGCTTTTGCAAATTGTCGTCTAGCTCTTGCCATATGATAACGATCGGTTACCAAATAGATACTATTTGATAACTCATGATATTTTAATAACTTAGCAGTAAAAATTGCATTCTCACACGTGTTCATGCTGGCATTATCACTTATCATAAACGAGTATAATTTTGAAGTTTTTAAATAATCACTCAGCCAAGGCGATTCGGCACCACTGGTAATAATTGGGAGCTTAGTTTGTTGGTGCAGTTGATAAGCGGAATCGGCGCGCAGTTTACTATAATGATTTAGAATAATTTTACTACCATCTTGATTGGTTTGTTTTGTCAATCCCCCACCAAGCACAACAATGCTTTGGGGAGATTTGTCATTTTTTGGCAACGTCATAACCGAAAAAAATGATAAAAAATGAACACCCAACCATGAAAACACTGGAGTAAATGGCAAAACCCCTATCACAACAAGTAACAACAATAATTTTACAACAAACAACAAAAACCGTTTTTTAAATGACGGTTTTGGTTTGTTATTATCAGAACGTTTTCGGGCAAAAATTTTACCAAACATCAAGCAACCAATATCTTTTATTTAGACTTCCAAGCTATTTATCGTTTTGATTAAGAAACACCACCTTGACCATCCACCCATACTGGTTCGCGTTCAAGCACTACGCCAAAGGTTTGATTTACCGCTTCTATGATAAAATTTTGGGCGTTTTGAATATCTTGTTGGGTTGCTTGATTTGGAGCATTGTTTACCAATACCAATGCCTGATCTTTATGCGTTAAAATTGGTGCCACGCCTTTACCTTTAAGACCTGATTTATCAATAAGCCAGCCAGCAGGTAACTTGACTTGATTTTCATCGACTGCATAGCAAGGTAAATCTGCAAACTTTTGTTTTAATTGATGAAATTTTTCCAATTGAATAATGGGATTTTTAAAAAATGAGCCACAATTTGGTAAAATTTTAGGGTCAGGCAGTTTTTCTTGACGAATACTTATAACCGCCTCAAATACATCACTAGGTAATAGATCAGCATGCTGATTTTTCGTAGAAATTTGCTGTGCCACTTTTTCAACATCACCATAACTGGTAATAACTTGATTGGGATTTTTGTGTAAACAAAATGCTACTTCTGTAATCAAATAACGATTGGGGTTTTGTTTAAAAAAGCTGTCTCGATAAGCAAATTGACATGCCTGATTATTAAGCAACATCTTTTCGCCTGTCATTAAATCGTAAGCAATAACATAATCAATAAAATCAGAAACTTGTACACCATAAGCGCCGATATTTTGCACAGGACTTGCCCCTACCAGACCCGGAATTAATGCCAAATTTTCCAGCCCATACCAACCATTTTTTAGACAAGTTTCTATCAAAGCATGCCAATTTTCACCACTTTGAACACTGATGATTATTCTTTCATCTGACTCTTGAACAATTTGAATGCCAAATAAAGATGGAGAAATAACTAGAGCATCTAAATAATTAGGTAGCAACACATTACTACCGCCTGACAAAATAAAAATGGGTAATTTTTGCTCTTTAGCAAAATCAATTGCGGGTTTGATTTGGCAAACGTCTGTTATCTTAACAAAAGTACGGGCAATACACTTTAAAGCCATTGTATTAGCATGGCTTAAATCATAGTTAAACATTGCAGAGATAGTATTCACGATTCACTTTCCTAACTATTACATAATGTTATTTTACAACTTGGTTAAATTTTGATTATTATTTTGCCAAATTGATATCCAGTTATCAGCAGTTTTTTGTATCTGAACAAACATTTGTCTAAAATCATCAAGATTGCCATAATAAGGGTCAGCAACATCTACTGTATCAAATGCTAAAAGTGTACCAATTGGCTGATTTAAATGAAAATCTTGAGCCTTTTTTTGTAATTTTTGCAAGTCATTAAAATTATTTTTATCCATGGCAAAGATAATATCAAAACGATAAAAATCTTCCCATTGAATTTGCCTGGCTCGTAGCTGACTTAAATCATAGCCTAGTTTTTCCCCTACCGTTATCGCTCTATTGTCTGGTTTTTCACCAATATGATAGCCGGCTGTACCTGCTGAATCTAACACAATATCAAGGTTTTTTTGGGTTATTTTTTGACGCAAAACCGCTTCAGCTGATGGCGAACGGCAAATATTACCTAAACAAACCAATAATACAGATTTTGGAAAATTCATACAATCCCCTTTTTTACCATTGGCTATGTAATTTTTGCAAATTACGGCGTTCTTTTTTATTAGGTTTGGTGTCAGGTTTGGCTAAATTTTGCCATTTTCTTTGCTCAGCAAGAAAAGCTCTAGTGATGATACTTTCTTCAGTCTCTTCATATAAACTGCTAGCAATGGTGAAATTAGCTCTTTGTTCTGATAGCGCCTTGACAATAATGGTTTTTTGTTCCTGTGTGCTGGCATTACCCTGTCTAATGGTCAAAATATCGCCAATTTTTAATTCCTTACTGGTTTTAATTTTTTTGCCATCCATATGAACTCTTCCACCTTCAATTGCTTCTTTTGCCAAAGAGCGTGTGCGAAAAAAACGTGCTGCCCAAAGCCATTTGTCAGCGCGTACTTTTAAAATGGTTTCTGCAGGATTTGATGTTGTCATAATTTTTTACCAAAAAATAAAAACAAAGCAATGCCAAAAAAGCACTGCTTTGATAATAAAATGCTATTTCAAGATGAATTAATAAGCACAAAACTCAACATCTGCAACTTTTAAATCAGGAGAAACAAAAATTCTATATTTTCCTGATTGGCTAACTTTATAACTAGCGCCAGTAACGCCCTCTTCTAATGGAGAGACTTTTGCATTACGAGGGTTTAATACTTTATTTATTTCTCCATCATTAACATTAACAGTCAATGTTTGCCCTTTTGTTAAATATAAGCTAAAGGCATCAAGATTGGACACTGCACCAGAATAAGAACTGCAATAACTACCTTTAGTAAACTTTACAGGAATATCTTTTGCTGAGA
The DNA here is from genome assembly GCF_055193055.1 of Moraxella sp. I5G. Lineage (NCBI taxonomy): Bacteria > Pseudomonadati > Pseudomonadota > Gammaproteobacteria > Moraxellales > Moraxellaceae > Moraxella > Moraxella sp. I5G. The sequence continues at coordinate 138,541 of NZ_JBUXLH010000004.1, forward strand.
CTTGAGTTGCTGATAATGCTAATAAACCAAAAACAAAAAGTAATGACTTTCTCATAACATCGCTCCATCTAGACCGTGGCAGTTAAATAACTTAATATCCAACTACTGCCAAGTTACATTCAACCTCAATTTACTTATGCGTTTATTTTACTTTAATAAAAATAACATCTAAATCTTTGGTGGGCTTAAAGTTTTTTTCAACAACTTGGAATTTACCTTGACCAATTTTATTGACCTTACCTTTGCCTGCCCAACAAAATGAAGTCACTTCGTCGTTATCACGCTCAACGGTTAATTTAAAGTTCTCAATTGGTTTTGCCCAATTTGCTCCCGTTGTCAAAATATACCCCAAAGAAGAGTAGGTATTACCCATTTCTGTTTTGTTTAGTAATTTTTTAATACCATCATCTATGCAAAACATTTCGTGTTCACTTTCTGTTACAGCAACACTTCCACCAATCAAAGGTTTGTAACTGTGTTTGATGTTGGTAACACTATTTGCTTTAAATAGTTGCTGCCAGCTATAAACAACTTGACTTTCCCAATACACAGCATACAGTAAATCATCTTCAGAATTCATATCAACATTGCTGGTACTGCCAATGAGTTGTTTTAATTTTGGATTATCACATTTTAATAATTTACGATGAATTGCTGACAAATCACCTTTTACCGTCCAAGGATATTGTATTTCTTTTTCTGTCACACCACAACTTTTGAATTCTTCAGTCACATCAATTTGTTTAGCTTCAAAATCCAAACTTCCATCTTTGGTTAATGGGTACATAAAAGCACGAACATGAGTTTGGTAATTAACAGGTTTATCATTTACCAAAATTTTAAAACTATCAATCGTTTCTGCAGTATCTGAAAAATTATAATCCTGTGGTACAGGAACACTAGGCAAGGGAAATAAAACGGTTTCAGTAATATCTTTATTACTTGTATTTTTAAATTGATAATCAACCTTAATTAAATTTTTACTAATCTGCAAATCTTCGCTTTGCATGGCAATTTTATCGTTTTTAATATACTCTACACCACCAGTAGCAACATAACCTATAGAATCATTGGCAAAGACACTACCAGCAAATCCTAGACACAAACTTACCAATAATGTTTTTGATAATACTGTTTTATTAAAAACTTTCATAAATCACCTTGTATATTAAACTATAAAATAAATAAATTATTTCACTAATGCTGAAATGGTTTTAAAGGCTGGGTTTTTTGATGATTGGCAAAGCTCAAATAAAATCATTTCAGTACTAACCACGATAACACCCTGTTGTATCATACGTTTTAATGCCAAGTGCTTATTTTGAGCTGTACGTGAACTGGTTGCATCAGCTACCACCACTGGCGTAAACCCTAATTGCAATAAATCCATTGCGGTTTGCAATACACAAATGTGTGTTTCTATTCCAAACAGCAATACAACTGGACGATTATTTTGCTTTATCTTCTGAAATGTTATCTCATCATCACAAGAACTAAAAGTATTTTTTTCTAGAATGTTATTTTCTAGGTTTTTATTAAATACATTTTTGATATCTGGTATTGTATTTCCCAAACCTTTAGGGTATTGTTCATTAATTATTAATGGGATATTTAGTGCAGATAACCCTTGAATTAATATTTTGGCATTTTTTATAATAACTTCGTAATTGTCAATATGCGGTATTAATTTTTCCTGCATATCAATCAATAACGCTTGAGTATCTTTTGGTAAAATACGATACATCATTTGTCCTAATTTTCTATTTAGAAAATACCATTACAAATTTTTGATTATTTTTTGATTGTGAGTGAAAACCCACGGGTTTATAAACTGTACTTAATTCCATACGGCAAGCACTGCCATCAAAAAAACCAATCCACTGTTTGGGCAATTGGAAGTAATATTGGGTATAGGTTAAAAACTGAGGCACTCGCCCTACTGAAGACGGCGAATAAGGAATCTCATGTTTATCTGCTTTAACACCCGTTACTTCTTCTATTAATTCTATACTTGGGCATTGATTTTCCTTAAAGGAAAATTCCACTGAACCTAATAGCTCTGAAATGTCCATTTCATAAGGATTCAACCAAACCTGAAATCTTATATGATTTAAGGCATGATTTGGGTTATCTTTTATGTCATTATAAAATATCACAACTGATTCATCAAAAGTATTTTGAGTAACTTTATTATATAAATCTGACTCACCAAACGCTTGGCCCACCGCCTTTAAATTCATGAATTGATTATCTTGTGCTAGTTGGAAAATAGCTTTGATAGTTTTTATTTGAGCTTTTTGATTGTTGATTTTTTGCGTATCACTTTCTTTATAAGCAGCTTTTGCACAAGCTTGCTGATTAAAAATCAGCAAAAATAAACCAAATAATAATGTAAACTTGTTCATAGTTTATATATTTAACAATCAATGGGTTTATTCTATCACAACTTATTCATAAATATCACTATTTGTTGTTAATTTATGTTATTTAATCATGGTCATCGGGTTGATATAACTGTTATTTTTTAACATACGAAATTCAGTCAATACTACCCCATTACCACTAGCGCGCATACTGGCAATTTTTTGACCTGCTTTTACATTTTGCCCTTCTTTAACAACAGCATCTTTAATAAACCGATACTCTGTAATCATGCCATCAGCATGACGAATGGCAATAGACGCATCAGGCATGCTATTTTGGTCAGCATAAATCACCGTTCCCGCCTGACTGGCCATAATAATATCGCCATCTTTACCCATAAACCAAACACCCTGAGTTTGTATTGACTTTCCATCAATTTTACGCACAGCTCCAAAATGTCGAACGATTTGACTTTGCCGACTGACAGGGTAAACAAACCCATTGGAATTAGCCGTATTTTTAGTTGAAATAGGCTGAGACGAGCTTTGTTTTGTAGACGATGGAGTAATGACAGGCATTGTTGTCGATGGTTTAGGAACCGATGCGTTATCAGTATTTAAAATGATTTTGGTGTTATTTTTTGGTTTTTGAGGTGTTTTGGCTACCGTTTCACTTTGGGTATTGTGTTTGGTACCGCCCTTCCATAAAATCAGCCACTGTCCCGTATAAATTGTATTATCACGGTCTAGACGGTTATTTTTTGAAATGGTTTGTTTATCTATTTGAAAACGTTTAGCAATTTGCCCAACTGTATCACCCTGTCTAACCTGATAATAATTTGGAACACCTTGAGCATTGTAAGCAATTTTTGGTTGAGAAGTTGCTGACTGATACGTTGGTTTTGACGCACATGCTGACAATAACAAAATAACCAAAGCCGCGCCCGCCAAATTAATTTTTTGTGTCATCATTTTTTTAACCCATTAAATTTTATCAATATTTTTTGAATATACACTTGTAATTTTACCATCATGTAGACGATATGCAAGTAATTGACCGCCCCAAACATAGCCTGCATCCAAAGCTTGTACATAGTCTGTTTGCACTTGAGCTTCTAGTGCCGCCCAATGCCCAAACAAAATTTTGCGCTTTCTAGGTACTTGCCAAAAAAACCAAGGCAAAAACCCTTTGGGCATTGGGTCGTTTAATGATTCTTTAAATGAAAATTCTAACGTGCCATGTTCATCACATAATCGCATTCGGGTAAAATAGTTGGCAATCGCACGCAAACGAGAATAGCCCTGCAAATCCTTTGACCAGATATCGGCTTTTTTGCTGTACAAGTTCGGCAATAATTTATCAAGTTTTTTTAAACTACCGCCCAGATGCGCTTCCAGTTCTTTAGCGTATTTTTTAGCTTCTTTAACGCTCCAATTAGGCGGTATACCAGCATGGGTTAAAACGGTTTTTTCATCAGGCAGCGCCAATAAAGGTTGACAGCGCAACCAGTTTAATAGCTCATCACAATGAGGGCTTTGTAAAATGCTTTGGGTTTTATCTTTGGGTTTGGCAGCAACAAATCCGCGCCAAACCGCCAATAAATTAATATCATGATTTCCCAAAACTGTTGTCAAAGCACCCTTTTTTGATAATCGCTTTACCTCTGATAAAGTTGCTAAAGAGTCCTCGCCGCGCGCCACAATATCCCCACAAAGCCAAATTTTATCTAAATTTTCATCAAACAAAATGGCTTTTTTTAACTGTTCAAATCCTTCAAAACAGCCCTGCAAATCGCCAATGACGTACTGATAACGGTAATTTTCTTGGTGATTCATATTCTTTTTTCTAAATAATTATGAATTTAAATTTGTTATTTTAGATAAAGCCATATCTGATAACTGAACAAAATCAGCGACGGATAAATTTTCTGGTCTTGCCATTGGGCTGATATTGATTAAATTAAAATCTTCATCAGTAAAAACAGGCAAGGTAGCAACGGTTTTAAAAATTGAACGTAAAGTTTTGCGACGATGATTAAAGGCTTCACGAACAACCAACATCAACAATCGTTCGTCTTTAGCAGCTATTGGTTTTTGTTTAAAAGGGATTAAACGAAAAACTGCACTGGTGACCTTGGGCGGAGGGTTAAACGCTCCTTTTGGTACGGTTAATAAATACTCTGTTTCACAAAAGTATTGCATCACAACTGACAATCTGCCATATTCTTTTGTGTCTGGTGATGAGGTTATTCTATCCACAACTTCTTTTTGAAGCATAAAATGCATGTCAATAATAACATCACTAAATTCCAATAAATGAAATAAAATGGGTGTTGAAATATTATAAGGCAAATTTCCCACAATACGAAAAGACCCTTTGCCCAATTTTTCTGCTAATTGACGATAATTTATCAACATAGCATTGTCATTAATAATTGTAAAATCAGGATGACTATTAGCACCAATGGTCATTTTCAAACCATTTGCCAAATCCCTATCCAGCTCAATCGCCGTCATACCATTGACTTCAGCAAGCAAAGGTTCTGTCAATGCCCCAAGACCTGGACCAATTTCTAGCAAATTATCGGAATGTTTTAAATGAATACTATCAACAATGTGACGAATGACACTCGTATCATGGAGAAAATTTTGTCCAAAGCGCTTACGTGGATTGTGTCCAAGTTGTTTGGGTGTACGCATATTCATTTAATCTGCCTTTTGCAACTGTATTTAAACATAGTTAAACATTTGTATTTAATTTTATAAGTTTTATAAGGTTTAATTGCACCTTGGTTATTCATTGTACCTTGATTACTCAAAAAATTAAACCATTTATCTGATTTCACTTCTTAATCCTCCCAACTCAATAAAAGCGTTGCATTTTTAGCAAAAATCTTCTATAATGTTGGCTGTTTTTTGAGAGCCCTTCGTTTCCCCAACTCAAATTTATAGTCAAATCAAGATATTATCTTGAATTGATGAATAATTTATCTCTCTCAAATCCATTTTTTGTATAGGTTTTATATGACTACTACCATCAGTGCCAAACCCGCTGAAGTTGTACACGATTGGTATATCGTGGATGCTGAAGGCAAAACATTAGGTCGCTTGGCGAGTGAAATTGCTTCTCGTCTGCGTGGCAAACATAAGCCTTGCTACACACCACACGTTGATACTGGCGATTATATCGTTGTTATTAATGCTGACAAAGTAGCGGTAACCGGCAAGAAAGCCGAAGATAAAAAATACTATCGTCATACTGGTTATCCTGGCGGTATTAAAGAGACTAACTTTACCAAGTTAATCGCTCATAAACCTGAAGATGTGCTGCATAAGGCTGTTAAAGGCATGTTACCAAAAGGTCCACTTGGTTATGCAATGATTAAGAAATTAAAACTGTATGCGGGTACAGAACACCCACACGCAGCCCAACAACCTAAAGTGCTAGACATCTAATCAAGGAGACATTATGGAACGCAATTACGGCACTGGTCGCCGCAAGACTTCTACTGCTCGTGTCTTCCTATCTAAAGGCACAGGTAATATCATCATCAACGGCAAAGCACTTGATGAATATTTTGGTCGCGAAACTTCTTGTATGGTGGTTCGTCAACCATTAGAATTGCTAAACGTTGTAACTGATTATGATTTATACATCACAGTTACTGGTGGTGGTGCTAGCGGTCAAGCTGGCGCAATTCGCCACGGCGTAACTCGCGCATTAATTGAAGCTGACGAAACCTTCAAACCTGCCCTAAAAGCAGCTGGATTTGTTACTCGTGATGCTCGTGAAGTTGAACGTAAAAAATTGGGTCTGCACAAAGCGCGCAAACGCCCACAATACTCAAAACGTTAATCCCATCTTCGTTTTGTTTAAACCCTATCATTTACTTGATAGGGTTTTTATTCTCAACGTTCATTTAATTAAATGTTAATTTAATATTTTTAATCATTTGGTGAGAGTTTTGAGTATCCAAATAACCTTGCTGATAAAGTAACTGGAAATTTGGGCTATTCATAATTTGCCTTTGTGCAATTTCATAAACTTGGATCTGGCGTGATTGTGCCTTGTTTTTTGGTAACTGCTCCACATCAAGCGACGGATTATCGCTCAATACATGCAACTGATTATCAATTTTAGCTTGTTGGAAATATTGAGTAAATTTGCATACAAAACTCTTAAATGTTACATTGGTCTGCATGTTTTTATTGGTGGTGTAAAAAGTGCATTCACCATCAATACTGCCCATCATAATGGATTGACTCGCCAAAGCCAGTTCATCTGCATCCAACCACTGATTTTCTCTAGCCAAGCTTAGCCAATAGTCCCATTTGTCAGCTGTCCACACACCTGTTAGTTCTTGAACTGGTGGTTTTAACATCCTAGATAATTGTTGCTGATTAATTGGTAAATGAGAATCAATTCTCGTGGGATTCGCTAAATTTTCATTCGCTAAATTTTCATTCGCTAAATTTTCATTCGCTAAATTTTCATT
>NZ_JBUXLH010000005.1:0-141743 GCF_055193055.1 Moraxella sp. I5G
TAACAGTGAATTTGGATTTGTGTGGGATATACCAATCCCTAATCACGTTAAGTATCCAATTGTAGGTATTAGTTTTAAATACGGTGTTGGTTACGCACAGTTATCGTTTAAACAAGATAATAAACGTATTGCAAGGGTGTATATTGCAATCCACAAAAAAGAGTTTTTAAAACATTATCCGCAATATAGCCATAATAAAAGCCATCGTGATTTGTTGATAGATGTATGCACAAAAGAACCATTTAAGATATTATTTTTTGACGTAAATCCACCAATTAGACAAACAGGATTGGGATTAGAAATATTTAATAAAAATGGTGAATTAATTTATGACTCAGATTTACCAACACTATCATTTCCGCACGATTTATATAGCAATGCTGATAACTATCGTACCATTATCATCTGTAAAATCTTTTTCCCATTTAGTTATTTTGCGACTACAGGTTCAGCTCAAGCACCTATACGCGTTGCTTTAGCCAGAAAACACTCTCCATTGCTCTTTATGGGTACTAGAACACAATGGGCGTCTGAAGCAGTTCATTTACTAAACAAGATTGATAAGAATTACTTACCATATTTCCCTGAACACATATTAAATTATTTATTGAGATTTGAAGATTTGCATGAATTTAATTCGTGTCTATTAGCTAGCTATTAGTAATAACTTATCCCATAAATCCTTACCATTTGGTGAGGATTTTTTTTATGGCTATTGGAGTATTTATGTTTGATTTTACGGGGCTTCACGCCCCATTTTTAATTTCTTGGCTTGGGGTGTGGCTATTTGCACTGCTTGGCGGGATTGCAAGCGCGTTTATCGTCATCGGTGATATTGATGGACGTGTACGCCTGCCAATCGTTGCAAAGCCCATCATTGGCACAACCGCAGGGCTAGCCATGAGCATTTTAATTAATCACGGTCAAGAGCCGCCAAGTCCAACGCTGGCATTCTGGGCATGGCTAGCGGCTATCTGTTCTACCCCGATTATTTCGGGGTTTTTAGTGTTTATTAGCGACCAAAAGCGCCAAAACGACTTATACGAGTCGGCGCAAGACAAATTTTTGAAATGGTCAAAAAAACAAAAAGACGAGGGCAAGGAGGGCAAGTATGACTAATCTTGCTATTGCAAACATCATTATCTGTTCGGGTGCGATGTTTCTGGGCTGGTATGTGCTAATCAGAGACCTAAAAATTTTTAACAAAAACGCTAAGACCCCGCCTGCCGACAGCTGGCTAGTGCTGGTTGGTACGCTAGGCTGGAGTGTGGCGCTATTGATGGCCATCAATACCCAAAGCACGGATTTACTGCAATCTGATGAGCGGGCGGGCTTATACGGCGGCAATATCTTTGCCCGTGCGCTGTTTTTAATCTATTGGGTAGGCGAGCTGCTTAAAATCAAGCAGCACTGCAAAAATCACTTTAAACGTATGCTAATTAAAAAACGACAACAACTCAAAGCGGAGGCAAAATCATGAGTAGTTACATTAGACAAATCCAAACCACGCTTAAGCAAGCGGGCTTGTATAAAGGCGAGATTGACGGTATTGCTGGCAAGATGACGGTTGAAGCCGTCGCTCAAGCGGTCAAAACTGGCATTATCGCAAAAGACGTACAAGATGACGTTAAAACAATCAATAAGACCGACCCAACGGTTGAGGGCAACACGCCTGCACCTGCTGCACCAAGCGCAGCGGGTAAATACAGCTTAGGGCAAGCAAGCCTAGATAAGCTTAAGGGCGTTAATCCCGAGCTGGTCAAAGTGGTTAAGCGCGCCATTGAGTTATCAGGTATTGATTTTCGGGTAGCGGAAGGGGTGCGCACTAAAGAGACGCAAGCGCGCTACGTGCGACAAGGCAAAAGTCAAACCATGAATAGCCGTCATCTGACGGGGCATGCCGTGGATTTGGTGGCGGTGGTTAATGGCGCGGTATCTTGGGATTTTAATCACTATTACACAATCGCCACAGCAATGGCAAAAGCAGCAACCGAATTGGGCGTGCGTGTGCGTTGGGGCGGCTGCTGGTCGGTCATCACTGGCAAAGATGGCACGCCTGCCCAATGGGTGGCTAGCTACAAAGCAGAGCGCGCCAAAGTAGGGCGTAAGGCGTTTTTAGACGGCGTGCATTTTGAGCTACCCGCGTAAAAAAAGAAAACCGCCGATTGGCGGTTTTTCTGGGGTTAATTTAGGTTACCGTATCCAAAAATGACGGTTATTTTTGAATACGGTAACAAAGTTACCACAGGCGCTCACTTGTGCGACGACATGAATGCCGTTATTTTCGTTTCCGTAACTGTAGAAATCACGGCAAATCGTTTTGGTTAAACTGCTTAATGGTTTAACTGCATAACTTTTTTCTGTGTTGCCTTGCGCGCGGGCATGGTGCATAACCCAGCCATAATCTTTTTCATCAGTAATATTGTCGCTAATGACATTACCGTTTTCATCTTCGGCAACCAAAAAATTTCTTTTGTTCATGTTTGAATATTGATTCCCCGTGCGAATCTTACCAGTGGTTTTAATCCATAGGGAATTAAATTCTTCAAACGTAACTTCGCAAGTCTTGGCTACAGTGTCCAGATTTCCATTTGGAAACATTTTATCTAAGAATGTTTGACGGGCTGTCTTTTGTTTGATTACTTGAACTTTCATAATTTTTTTTACCTTTTTAAATTGACTTTGTGAATACTAGCTGTGCTAGCGCTAAGTAATCTACATCTTGTGTAAATTTACTTACTGCCAACGCCTACAGTTGCTTGTAAGCGTTGGTGATAAGTAAACTTATCGTATTAATATAATTCAACATCAACCCATTTGCCATCAATCTTTCTACTTATCGGGTTTAAAATAAAACCGCTTTCATTAACGCTTAGACCTATCTCAATAACAGTGCCGTAAAAGCACTGCATACGACTAGCCTTTCTTTTTGCTTGAGTTAGATTTTTTGCTTCAATCTTAGTTGCTTCACGGTAAGAGTTTGCGTTTTGCAACTCAGAGATGTAGTAAGTTTCCATTTGTTTCACCTTGTTTCATTTAGTTCATCAAGTGCGTTATTGCTCTTGATGTGTGTATTATCATATATAACACGCTATAAAGTCAAGCATTATTTTAAAAAAATTTAAAAAAATTTATAAGTTTATGATTTATATAATTTTTTTAATTGCTGCAGCTGCGGACTATGGTCGTTTTTTTAAAAATACATACTACTGTATTATATGCTTGATTTTATAGTGTGTTATATATATAATAAGCTTATCAAACTTGAATAAATCTCGACTAGACAGGAGATATAAAGATGCACAAATCATTGATTTTCAAAGCAGCACATAAATTAACAAAAAGAGTTTTAAAAAAGGGTGATAACTACCCTGTAACATTTGGATTGTGCTTAAGAACAATTTATGACATATTGAAAAGCGGCATGATTTTTTCTCGCCGTCGCTCAGACGGCAGCTTGCTTGAGTGTAAGTTGGAAAACTGGAAAATCAATTATTATGTCAGTGGCAAACTTATTGCGAAAAAATCGCTTGCTGGCTATCAAACTATGTTAGAGTGCAAACAATATTTTAAAGACATTACCCAGTGGGAGCGCCTCATCAAGTCTGGCGCGTTTGGGTTTTGGAATATCCAAATTGCATTATCTGAGTGTGAATTCTGGCTCGCTGTCAGTTTTGATGATTTGTGCAAATTGCACGCTCAAGCATTGTCAGCATATCAGTCTGCAAATTATATAAGCGTGATTTTATCATCACGCGGCTGGGGAGATTATGACAATTTAACTTGGGTCGGCGATGTAAATCAACCAGATGAAAAAATATTACAAGAGTGTAAACATCTGTTTGAAAAAGCAAACGATGTTGATGTTGTTTATAATGCCACATCTATTTTAGCTGCAATCAAACAAGCAAAAGTTAAACATTTTGCTAAAATTCAGAGCCAAATAAATGAAAAAGAGGCTGCAGAAGCCTACATTAAAAATGTACCACAAAAAGTCAAAGATGCCTACGCTAAGTGTGGAGGCAATCCAGAAAGATTGCAAGACGATATTGACCACCCATTGTACTGGCAAGTCAAAAGATATGCGGAAGCAATTATGATAATATCGGAGTAAAGTATGCCAAAAACCCAAAATCTTGCTCGACCAGAAATGATTTTGGTTGAGTGCAAGAAAAAACATCAAGTAAATAAATTAATTGATGAAATTAGGATGGATAAAGGCAGAAACTTGCCCAATTGGGCAAATTTTTGTTTTATACCTATGGCTGGTTGGTATGCAATTACATCCAAGAGTCTTGGCAAACAAAAATTATCTTTGCAGGATATGCCAGACATGCAAATCTTAGCAGCAACACATACATGGCAATATAGTAAAGGAATTTACAGTTTTGATAATGATTTGTATGAAGCTATCATTAATAGCAGGCTAGATGGCAATTTACCATCCGAGGTACTTCACCGTTTGCCACAGTGGTGTATTTATATAAAATCACCTGATTTATTTTTTGACTCCAAAGCGGTTTTTGGATTTTTTGCATGGCTTGAACAAGATGCAAATGATGGGCATAGCGAACTAAGATTGCTACTTGATAGCAGTGATGGCTTTGTTAGTGTGCCACTACACTTAGGCGATTGGAGTGTATTAACTGCCGTTGATAAGTACCTAATGGAGAGCGGGCGTCAAGCTATTAGAATGGGTTTAGACTTAGCAATGGATGTTGATAAAAATATCAAAATTGCAAATGAAATCAAACCTTTTATTAGCCTTGTCTTATATTTGTGCAGCAATGAGCCCGATATTAGTGATATTGACCAAAGTGATTGCAGTCCCTTAAATCCAAGACCAAAAAAAACAAAAAAGGGTTGGAGATTGTTCCCAGCAAATAAAATCAAAAGATGGCTGGTTGGGGAGAATATAGGTAAAAAGTTACGCCAGCAGCCAAGTCAGGGTGATGGAAGGGTTGCGGCAAGAAGAGCTCATTTGCGGCGTGGCCATTATCATACATATTTGATAGGTAAACGTAATTCGGATGAGCAAAAGGTGATTTTAAAATGGTTATATCCCATGATTGTTGGAGGCTCGTATGAGTAATAAGATGTCAAAATCGCTTGAAAAAGCGCAAAAAAAATACAGTTCAAAATTTACGCGAAAGGGGGTATCTTTTCACAAAGATAATGATGCAGAGCTACTGGATGCAATTGAGTTTGATTCCAACTCCAAGTCATTTAATAATCTTGTGCTATCGCTGCTTAGAGAGCATTACAATATCAAAAAAGAATATTAGCACTAAACACGCCTGCAGGCGTGTTTTAATATATTAAAGACAGGCAAATTTATTGATAAGCTTATTGTTTTTAACAAAATGTCAAAATCAATATAAAATATCAACATATTATGCCAATAAGGACAAACATCATGCATAGCAAAAAAGAACATGCTGCCATTCAAGCCATGAAAGAATTTAACGCTGAATTTGATGATGCCAAAGAATGTTATAAAAATATGCAAAATTGGCACGTTAATTTTTATAAAAAACATAAAGTGCCAACTGGTGTATTTATACCAGATGCAAATTTATATGATGTAAGCGTCCGCTTGTTTGCTGCTGATATGCAAAACAAATTGGCAGTAAATGATTTATACACTCATAGCGTTTCAACCAGAAACTACCTTAAGTATTACTGGGGTTTGTGGATTTTTGGTACTTGGCGAAATACATTGTCAATCTATCAGATAGACGGGGCAATTATTGAGAGCGTTGCAAAATCACCAATCCCAGATGACACTCCTATATCAATATACGCTCATTTGCCTGAGTGGGTAAGTTATATTGAGATACAAAATGAAGCTGCCGTTAGGATTGAAACAAACGGCGGCACAGATGTTGTTAATTTAATTGGCTTTTGGGCTGGCATTAATTATAATTATGATACTCAGCAAAAAGTATTGTGTTTAACTCCACATTTTGACGGCTTATCAAACACAGCATATGATTGTTATCAGCCAATATTATTACCAATTGCGGATGGTTTGACAGTAAAGCAAGCCGTAAATCTATTTTACAAATGCGGTTTGTCATCAACAGAAACAATGTCAGATAATCATCGTAAAGACTTTGCGATGTGCTACATTATGTTATCTTGTTTACTTTGGCTTTGTGCCGAAAAACCAGATATTAGCAACATTAACGATGTAATCGTAACACGTACTGATATTGCCAAACCTAAATTTGGCATTAATAAAAAAACTGGGGCTTTTATCCCTCCAAGTCAAGCAACGTTATATTATATTGGTAAGCGCTTGGGCGGCGAGGTGCGACAAATGAAAGACCAGTTGGAGAGAGATGGCGAGACAAAGCAGGCGGGTAGAAAACGCCCACACATCCGCAAGGGGCACTGGCACGGCTTTTGGTCGGGTCCAAGAGATGAAGCAAGAAAATATAAAGTGCAGTGGATTCCTGCAATCTTTGTCAATGGTGGATAGCGTAAACCCACCAATTTTATAAAATTGAAAGGTCAAGCAAAACATCTAGCAGGCGTGTAATGCTGCCCACCAAGCCATTGATTTTTATTTTTTTAAGCTATCCAGATAATCCGCCCACGCCTGCATCATTTCACGTCTTTTGTCCAGCCATTGCACCCGATTATACGCCCGCCCATTAGCGTCCCGCACTTGATGCCCTAATTGCATCTCAATCATGCGATAATCATAACCCAACTTTTCCTCCAAAAGAGTTCTTGCAATCGCCCGAAACCCGTGTGATGTTTGTTCACTACTGGCAAAATCCATTCGTCGCAACGCCTGGTTAAGTGTGTTTTCGGACAAAGGGCGATGTCCAGATACAGCGCTTGGAAACACCAATTCGGCCTGCTTGTACGCTTTTAGCTCATACAGTATCTGCATGGATTGCTCTGATAGCGGGGTAACCATCTGGATTTTAGTAGATTTTTGAGTTTTTGACGGCGTATAACGCCACAATTTTTCTTGAAAATCAATCTGCTCCCATGTCAGATGTCGCACCTCGCCGGGTCTAGCAAATGTTAATAAGGCAAACATTAAGGCTTTTTTTGTCGCAAAATGCCCGTGATAGCTGTAAATTGCTTGCACTAAATCAGCCAGTCTGTTTTCATCCAAAATTGCAGGGTTATGGCGAACAGAACCCGAGCTGAACGCTCCTTGTAAATAAATCGCTGGATTTTGGGTTGCCTTGCCTACAGCAATAGCATAACTTAACGTTTGGCGAATCATGCTACGCATTTTTTCAAGCTTGGCGTACTGCCCCGCCTGCTCAATTGGTTTTAGTACACACATTAAATCAGGTACTGTGATTTGTGATACAGGCTTATCGCCAATAATAGCAATAATCTCTCTTTGATAGCCTTGCAATTTTAATTGAGTTTTAGGTGCATATTTTTTGATGCTTAACCACTCATCAAACAGTAATTTAAATGTATCTTGCTCAATTTCAATGTGCTGCTGTCTTTGCTCGTCATAGTGAGACTTGGGGTCAATATGATTGGCTAATAACGCATGGCACGCCTGCGTCTTATTTCTTGCCTCCGCCAAAGAGACGGCGGGATAATTGCCAAGCTTATACATTTGAGCCTTGCCAGTTAATGGGTGCTTATATTGCAGATACCAGTATTTGCCACCAGACGGCGTAACATTAAGCACCAGCCCACCGCCGTCATATAAGCGATATAACTTGTCTTTTGGTTTGGCTTTATCAATCTTGCTAGCGTTGAGCGGTAAGGTTTGGCGTGCCATAACAGTATGCTTCCTTGTGCAATAACAGTATTTGATAAATATACTGTTTAGCATACTGTTATTATGTGTAGATTGCAATATATTTTAATAGACGTTAATAGACAAAATAAACCCCAAGAACTTGTAATTCTTGGGGTTCGTAGATATTTATAGACAACTATAAACATTTAAATGGTACCAGTGGTCGGACTCGAACCGACACGCTTTTAAAGGCAACGGATTTTGAATCCGTCGTGTCTACCAATTTCACCACACTGGCAATAAATATTCATCCATCAGATATGGGTGTATTATAGATGATATTTTTAAACTGTCAAGTATTTTTTTAATTTTTTTTAATTTCCAAATTGAATGCTTTGTAAATGGCTTCATCTAATCTATTAACAGTAATAATATGAATATCGAAAAATTGTGGATTGTCTGCTTTTGGTGCGTTGGCAGTTGGGATAATGGCATGAGTAAAACCATGTTTCATTGCTTCTTTTAGACGCTCTTGACCACTTGGAACGGGACGAATTTCTCCTGATAAACCAACCTCTCCAAATACTGCTAAAGATGAAGGTAGGGCTTTTTCTTTAATGCTGGACGCACACGCCAATAAAACCGCTAAATCAGAACCAGTTTCCATCACTTTAACACCTCCAACTACATTGACATATACATCCTGACCACTGGTATGAATACCCCCATGTCGATGCATTACGGCAAGCAGCATAGCTAGACGCTGATAATCAAGACCAAGAGCCATACGTCTTGGCTGACCATGTGCATCATCAACCAAAGCTTGTACTTCTACCAAAAGCGGTCTTGTACCTTCACGGCTAACCATGACAACAGAGCCTGCGATGGGTTTTTCGTAACGACTTAAAAAAATAGCTGAAGGGTTGGCAACTTCTTTTAAACCAGTATCCGTCATTGCAAAAATGCCCAATTCATTTACAGCGCCAAATCGGTTTTTGACTGCGCGAATAAGGCGAAAACGACTGTCAGCCTCTCCTTCAAAATACAATACAGTATCTACCATATGTTCAAGTACGCGAGGACCTGCCAAAGAACCTTCCTTGGTTACATGACCAACCAAGAATAATGCTGTACCTGTTTGTTTGGCGTAACGTGTGAGGATAGCGGCGCTTTCGCGAATTTGGGCGACACCACCCGGGGCGGATTGGATAGCATCAGTAAATAAGGTTTGAATTGAATCAATAACAGCAACTGCAGGCTGCCGAGATGATAGTGCTAGGCAGATTTCATCAACATTAGTTTCTGCCATAACTTTTAAACGATCAGTCGGCAGTCCTAAACGCACCGCACGCATGGCAACTTGAGATAGACTTTCTTCGCCAGTAATGTATAAGGCGCTACCACCTAATGTTTCGCTGGCTGCCATGTTGATTGCTGTTTGTAATAAAATAGTGGACTTACCAATACCAGGATCGCCGCCAATCAAAATAACCGAACCTGCAACCACGCCACCACCAAGCACTCGGTCAAACTCTCCAATAGCGGTACTCATTCGAGTTTCCAAAATGACGCCAACTTCATTAAGTGTCATAACTTTTGAGTTTGCGCCGGCGTAGTTACTACGTTTGGTTGAAGAACTGATAGGTTTAGCCGTGTTTTTGTGGTGAGGTAGAGTGGTGCTAATGTTTTCAACTAAAGTGTTCCACTGCCCGCAGTCGCTACATTGCCCTGACCATTTACCAAAATTTGCTCCACAATTTTGACACACATAGGCAGTTTTTGCTTTAGCCATGATACGTTTACCCAAAAATTTAAAAGAAATTGACTGATTTTATCATGATAAATAGCCAACGTAAATCAATGAAAAATCTAGAAATAGCTTACACTTAAAAGTTTTAAAAATACCATCATTTATTTTTGTGATGGTTCTTATCATTTGTAATAAAGTGTGTTTTAATAAGCACTTTCGAAGTAAAGCAACTTATTTATCAGTTTTTCTGATTTATTTAGCAGCATTACTTATTTAATATTAAATAAAAATATAAAATTTGGCTTGTAAATACAGCAATATTAGTGCCAATGTTTTATAAATTTAGTGGATAAAGTTTTGCTTTATCTTATATTGACGGTTGGTTGAATTATTACCAATCAATTTGTTTTGTGAAAATTTCTTAAAAATGAGCAAATGGCAAAAATAAAGTTAGTTATAAAGCCTTTTTTAAGCAATTTAAGTAAAATTTAGGAATAGTTGTCATGACTACAGTGAACTCAGTACCAGCATTTGTTCGTCATCAAGGTTTGATTGATTGGGTTTCTCGTGTTGCAGAATTAACCAATCCTGCTAAGATTGAATGGTGTGATGGTTCAGAAGAAGAGTACAATCGCCTGATTAATCTGATGATTGATAATGGCACAATGATAAAACTTAATGAGGAAAAACACCCAAAATCATACTTGGCATTTTCCGACCCTTCTGATGTGGCACGAGTAGAAGACCGTACGTTTATTTGTTCTGAACAAGAGATTGATGCAGGGGCGACCAACAACTGGAAAGCGCCAGATGAAATGCGTACGATTTTAAATGAAAAATTCAAAAATTGCATGGTAGGACGCACAATGTACGTTGTGCCATTTAGTATGGGGCCTTTGGGTAGTCATATTGCTCACGTAGGTGTAGAATTAACCGATTCACCCTATGTTGTGGTTAGCATGCGCAAAATGGCACGTATGGGTAAAGCAGTTTATGATGTGATTGGCACTGATGGTGATTTTGTACCTTGTGTGCATTCAGTAGGCAAGCCATTGCAAGATGGCGAAAAAGATGTTGCTTGGCCTTGTAATGATGACAAATACATTGTACATTTTCCTGAAACCTGCGAAATCTGGTCATATGGCTCAGGATATGGTGGCAATGCCTTGCTTGGTAAAAAATGTCTTGCCTTACGCATTGCATCTGTGATGGGTCGTGAACAAGGTTGGCTAGCTGAACATATGTTGATTCTTGGTGTAACCAATCCAGAAGGCAAAAAACATTATGTTGCTGCAGCTTTCCCATCAGCTTGTGGTAAAACCAATTTTGCTATGTTGATTCCACCAGCAGGTTACGAAGGTTGGAAAGTGGAAACTGTGGGTGATGATATTGCTTGGATTAAACCATCAAAAGATGGTAAGTTATACGCTATTAACCCAGAGGCAGGATTTTTTGGTGTTGCGCCTGGCACCAATACCAAAACCAATTCTAACTGTATGAGTACATTAAAATCAGATGTAATTTATACCAACGTTGCCGTTACTGAAGATGGTGAAATTTGGTGGGAAGGTAAAACCAAAGAAGTTCCCGAAAACCTAATCAACTGGAAGCGTCAAAAACACGATGGTAGTGAAAAAGCCTCTCATCCAAACGCTCGTTTTACCGTATCAGCTGCTCAATGTCCATCCATTGACCCTGATTGGGAAAACCCTGAAGGTGTGCCAATTTCAGCATTTATCTTTGGCGGTCGCCGAGCTGATACCGTTCCTTTGATTAGTGAAGCTTTTGATTGGGTTGATGGTGTGTATAAAGCTGCAACTATGGGTTCAGAAACTACAGCCGCCGCTGTTGGCGCCCAAGGTGTGGTACGCCGCGATCCGTTTGCGATGTTGCCATTTGCAGGTTACAACATGGCAGATTATTTCCAGCATTGGCTTGACATGGGTAAAACAGTGGGCGAAATTGCTAAAGCCCATGGTAATCAACTGCCAAAAATCTTTAATGTAAACTGGTTCCGCCGCGACAAAGATGGTAATTTTGTATGGCCTGGATTTGGTCAAAATATGCGCGTACTTGAGTGGATTATTGCGCGTTGCGAAGGTGCTGCCAATGCAGTTAAGACCCCAATTGGTCTTGTGCCAACTTATAGTGATTTAAATTGGACAGCCTCTGATTTTAGCCAAGCGGATTTTGATTTAGTAACCAGTCAAGATAAGGATTTATGGGTAAAAGAACTCGAAGAACATGTTCAATTATTTGAAAAATTAGGTGAGCGTATGCCAAAAGCCTTAATTGAGCATCAAAAACAATTATTGCAAGCAGTACAATCTGCTTAATGGCAAAGCACCCTTTATGGGTGCTTTTTTTAATTATGTTAATTTATATTGATATGGAAAATAGTTAGGCTGATTGAGTGTCTTGTGTGGTTTTCATTGCTTCAAGATAAGTGCGAATATTGGTTACATAATGCATGCACTGAACAAAGCGACTGTTTTGTTCAGCATTGGCTGCTAAGTATGTATAAACTTCAGTCCAACTATTGCCATCTTTGCCATGATCGTTGAGTGTTTTTTGAATGCGTTTGACAGCATTTGGACCCATATTGTAAGCAGCTAGTACAAACCACAAGCGTTCACCTTCAGCAATATTGGCAAATTGCTCATCAAGATTTTCTAGGTATTTGGCGCTACCTTGAATGCTTTGTAAAGCGTCGGTGCGGTCTTTTACTCCCATTTCCTCAGCAGTGTCTTGGGTAAGCATCATTAGACCCTGAACACCCGTTGGCGATATCGCTTCAGGATTTAGATGGGATTCTTGGTAGCCAATTGCCGCTAAAACTTGCCAGTCATGATTATGTTTTTGAGCGCCAGTTTTAAAAGCTGATTCATATTTGGGTAATTCTTGGTCAAGTGCTTTATTAAAGTGATTTCTGCTGTAGTCATTTTGCAGCAGTGTCCTATCATAAAAGCTGGCAATAGTTTGCGTTTGTTTTTGCTGCTCTTGGCTGCATAAAAAACTGGCAGAATGGTCAATCATTGTTTGGTTTGTGCTAGAAAAGGTAAAATGCAAATTTCCATCAAGACCATGTTCAGCCAATTTGTTTTTTGTTGCTGGATTGCAAGCAATGGCATTAGTTGTTAATTCATCATCAACAACGTGTTCTAATCCAAGCGCCATATCTGCTTGCCCTGTTTTTAGGGCTTGAGTAAGGCTTTGTTGGTCTTGATAAGTTTCTAAACGCATGTTAACACCCAAATAATTGGCATAACGTTTAGCAATATCATAACCAAAACCGTGTAACATATCACCTTCTTGGAACACGCTTGGGTTGTCTTTTAAAGTGGCAACAACAATTTCTTTACTAGATATGGATGACGGATTGTTATTGGTTGATGAATTAGATACGTTCATTGCAAGTAAAGCTTTGGCGGGAAAAGCCAGTAAAGATAATGCGCCAAGTTGCAAAATATTTTTGGTAAATTTTTGCTTTTTTAATTTACGTTTATATTCTTCAGCAATTTGAACATTAATAACACAATCTTTTTGAGCTTGCGCTTTTACCCGACAAAAAACTATTGACGGATTGACGGATTGAGGATTGAAAGTCAAGTTGGTTAAATTTTGCTGAATATTTTGTTGAATTGTGCGAATGTTTTGCATGAAAAGGCTCCTATGCTAATCATTAACCAGTTAAGTTCTGGCGTCAAAAGTTTTAGATAAAGACCATGTTATTATTGGATATTCGGACGCTGATTTATTCGTTAAAATAGATGTCATCCGACAATAAAAACGTGTTCACTAAATCACGGCGAGAATGTATGTACATCCATAAAATTACTATTAATATGTTTGTTGGTTTTGCATATTAATATTCATTTAAAGACTAGCCATGCCCTTGACAATGATTGGGTGAATTTGGCAGTTTCTTCGCAAAAATGATTAAAAATTAAACTAAAAGTAGTTTTCCTCTAATCCGCCTAATATGCGTAATTTGCCTCTATTCTGCAATGATAACTTTGTACACTTAAAAATAAACGGTATATTTTTGACGATAAACGGTAAAAAATAGCAATTTTTCACATTTGGTAAAATTGCATTACCAAACTAAAAATTAGTTTCATAAATTTTTTTAAAAATCAAGTATTAAATATAGACGATACAGTCATTTTATATTTTTATATAAAAATCAATGAGTTGAATTGAAAATTTGGAAAAATCTAACTAATTAGCGAGGGTTTCTGTGATTTTGTTAAATCAAAACTTCCCTGTTCTGATTTTGAGGTAAAATTTAAGTTTTATACAGGATTGTAAATGTCAATAAATTCGTTTTTGATACCTAATTTCTGAGCAATCATGAGCCCCAATTCGCGAATGCCACCTCGCTCTGTGGCGTGATGACCGCAAGCAAAATAATCAATTCCCATTTCCCGAGCAAAATGTGTGGTACGTTCGGATACTTCGCCTGAAATATAAGCATCACAGCCCATCAAATACGCTTGTTCAATATAGTCTTGAGCGCCACCTGTGCAAATACCAATCTTGCAAATAGTGCGATTGGGGTTTTGTGATAGATGTAGTGGTATGCGCCCTAGAACCTGAGTAATTTTTTGAGCAAAATCTTTAGCCGTGATGGGTTGATGATGGGCGATATTGCCAACGGGAAATTTCTCGTGCGCAAATAAACCGCCATCTATGACTAAATCCAATTCTTTAGCAAGTACAGCATTATTACCAATTTGGGGATGGGCATCCAAAGGTAAATGATAGGCAATTAATGAAATGTTATTTTGCAGTAAACTACGAATTCGTTTACCTTTTATACCTGTTAAAGTAGCTGCCTCTCCTTTCCAAAAATAACCGTGATGAACTAAAATCGCTTGAGCTTTTTTTGCAATGGCTTGATCAATCAATGCCTGATTTGCTGTAACGCCTGTAATGATTTTACTGATTGGCGTATCAGCATCCACTTGCAATCCGTTTGGACAATAATCATGAAATTCTTGAGGTTGTAATATGTTGTCGCAAAAACTAATGAGTTCATTAACTGATATGGTATGCATACATTCTCCGTAAAAAAATAGGTGGAAAATAACCCACCTATTTGATTATTTAGTTGTAAATTGTACAATTTTAAACAGTCAATAGGTGGCTGATTCCGCGTTCGCCAGCAATAATGGCTTGTTTGCTGATTGGGTGATTGTTAGTAAAATTTTCCAATTGTATATCAGTAGCAACCAAAATATCCGCCCAAGATTCAGCAATTTTGATGATTTGAGGTTTTTCCAAATCATTCAATTTTTCCAATAAATCAAATTCTAATTTATCCGCCAGCCGTTTTAGTTGCTTGGAAATAATAGGTAAGCGTAAGAATGCCATTGCTCCTGAAATTTGCCTTATCATCTCAGGTGTATCTTTTAAAAGATTGCTATTGGGTTCACTGCTGGCAAGGTAGTTGTTCAATTCAGTAGCAATACTACTTAAATTAATTTTAGCTTCTCGAACCAGTGCTTCATAGGCAGCATCAAGTTGGTGTAGGGAAATACGATGATTGTGAATTGGCAAACGCAAAGCACCTGGCGTGTGTGATTTTGCCATGTAAATTGCGGCATTTTCAGCAATCATTAATTTATCTAGGGAGGCATCCAGTTCCTCCAGATTTGGACTTTGCCAGTTGTTGACCTGCTTTGCAGTATCAATTAACGCATTACTAGCTTCAGGCATTTTGAGTAAACTCAACGCCTTAGAAAGTTTAACTATATTTTGAGCAATGTTAGGAGTACTTAAGTCATCAGCCATATCCCGGCCTTCAGCACGAACATAACTGTCAATTTGCTGTTTAATTGATTCTAAATCTTCCTGAATTAATGAATTGAGCGTGGTGGTAATTTGGTGGTCAGGACCAAACAAAAAACCGTGCATCTGAGCAAAACGTGCCTGGTCTAATTGGTTGATTGCATATTTTTCACGACTTAAGGCATCAAAATCACTATCTTTGTGGCGAGCAAAACTCACCATTTTGGCAAAACGACGGTCTTCAGTAGGCAGATAACTGCATAATTGTTGTTCAATATAAATTAAGATACGTTGTTTGACGTGATTTAAGGGCATCTCTTGAGTGATGTTTTTGGTAAAAACCGCTGCTGCCTGCCAAAAAAGCACATCAGTTTTTTTGGCAATTGTTTGACAAACATCAGCCATGCCTTGTATTTTTTCACGAGCTTTGTCATTTAACGCAGTATTTTGATGAGCAAGCAATGTACATAAGCCTAAACGATAAGTATCTATGAGCGTTTTTTTATCCAAATCTAAGCTGTCTAAAGAAATAAAATTATCTTGGGGCTGATGGATGACAACACAGCGAGAATTTTGCTGCAAACTTTGTAAATCAATTGTGGGTTGCCCTAAATGTTCTCTAAGTTTATTAATAATTGGCAATAACAATGCAGGTTCTAGTGTTTCTTTTAATAAAACAAACTCCACATAACGGTCAAGCAGCATAATGGCTTCTGAGACATCAATCATTAATGCTTCGTCAACTTCTTCACCATTGACACTGCTTTGATTGAGTTTTGTATAAGTTTTGGCAAGATAATTAGCCAAAAGAGCAGCCCCATCAAAATAGATTAAATCAAACACTTTGGCAAGTTGCAAAAAAGCTTGAGCAGAATCCATAAGTAGATGTGCTTGATTATTATCATCATAAAAATCACGCAAATGAATTTCGGCGTCTTTTAAAATTGCATCAATTTCATTTTGCAAAACATGTAACGCAGGTAAATCAAAATTGGTAGAACTGGTTATTTGTGTCATCATCGTCTCTTTGTCAATTATTTTTTTCTAAGTGGCATCAGTTTTGTTTGATTAAACTAGATTATTTTTTGTGGACAAACCACCAAAACAATCAACAACATTTATAAGTATTAATCAATGTCCACATTGTCTATTTTATTTTTTACATTTGTAGTAATTAGGTAACTGCGTTATTGTAACACCAAATTTCTGCTAATGTATTATTTTTATCCTATCAAAGTAACCGCCCATGAATCTCGCTCTTTAACCGTCTATGTTTTTTGAAATACAGCTTTTCGCCAATCATCATCTGCCTGAAAATCGCTGATGGATTTATTAAGATAAGTAGCTAAAGAACTTAAATCAAAGATACCATCACCTTGTTGAATGTCAGTAATTTCGTTATCATCATCCACTGCCAGTGCAATTTGCCCTGACGTCATTTTCAAATAGACTTCAGCTAAAATTTCAGAGTCTAGCAAAGCCCCGTGGAAAGTACGGTCACGTTTGCCAACATCTAATCGACGCACTAAAGCATCCAAACTATTTTTTTGTGCGCCATATAGTGACCTAGCAATTTCCAAAGTATCAATTGAGCTGACCGTGTGTTCAAAATCGGCAAAGCCTGCTTTTTCAAACTCCATTTGCAAAAAACGCATATCAAATTTTGCATTATGAGCGATGAGTTCTGCGCCTTGAACGTACTCATAAAGCCATGCGGCAATATCAGAAAATCTGGGCTTATCCTGTAAAAATTCATTACTAATACCATGAACTTTCATGACTTCTTCACTCATTTGCATATCAGGGTTGAGATAAATATGCACTTGCTGACCAGTAAACTTGCGTCCTATCATTTCAATCATGCCAATTTCTACAATGCGGTCGCCTTTTTTATCCTCAAAACCTGTGGTTTCAGTATCCATAATTAACTGACGTTCAGGCTTTCCGCGATTGGTTGGGTTGGGTATTACCGTCCAAAAACTATCGTTGGCTTGACTGGTGTCACCATTATAATCTGGGTTTTGATGGTCGTAACGTCGATGGATTTTTGGTGTTGCTGCTGCTTGTTTTACAGTGTCATCTGTAGCAATGGGAGTGTCAGTCATGGGCGGATGAGTTGGAAGTTTTAATGAGGTGGGGTGGGTGTATTTTTCGCCAGCTGGCTGGGTAACGCCTAAATTTGCTAATGCATCGGCTTGCTCGTTGCCATGATGACCTGCATGGCCTTTTATCCATTGCCAATTGATTGTGCGGTTTTGGCTAAGAGAATCAAGTTTTTGCCATAAATCGACATTTTTGACTTGCTTCCAGCGCCTTTGCTTCCAGCCACTAATCCATTCGGTAATGCCTTTTTGTACATAACTAGAATCGGTGTATAAAGTCAGTGGCACGTCGTTTGGGGTTTTCTCTAAAGCAGTAATGGCGCCTAAAAGTTCCATGCGATTATTGGTGGTATTGTCTTCTCCACCCCAAACACTTAAGGTTGTGCCATCAGAAAATTCAATATATGCTCCAAAACCACCCCGACCACCGTCATCTTTACCATTGCCTTTACAGGCGCCATCAGTGTAGGCAGTTATCATAAGCTGATACCATATAAGTGTTTACATAAAAAAACCAATGCCATATCATACCCAATATCACCAAGCCCACAAATGACTCCAAGGGCTTTATCCGAAAAATAGGAATGATGACGAAAAGGTTCACGAGCATGAATGTTGGATAGGTGGACTTCCACAAAAGGTTTGTTAGCCGCCATGAGTGCATCGCGAATCGCAACGGATGTATGAGTAAAGGCACCTGGATTGATGATGACGCCATCAAAACCACCATCATCTGCCAAAAGTCCCAATTCAGCAATTTTATCTACCAATACACCCTCATGATTTGATTGTAGGCACTGTAAACTAATTTGGTGGGAAATTAATGTATCAGCCAAGCGTTTTTGGATGTCAAATAACGTAGTCTTGCCATATATATCAGGTTCACGTTTGCCTAATAAATGCAGATTAGGACCATTAATCAATAAGATTCTTTTAGTTGGTGTCATAAGCTGTTATGTAAAATTACTATCAATGGGCGCTAGTGTGTATAAATCTAATCAAAATATTTGCTTATTGTAACAAATTTTTGGATATTTTTTAAGAGTGTTTAAATAATTTACTATTTTATCGTTAAGATAAAAATATGGTACAATAGTTCCCTTTTATATCTTATGTTTGATTAGGATTTTTTGTGAAAATATTACGCTACCTATCCGTTTTTGTGCTTCTTGCTGGCACAAGTCAACACACATTGCATGCCCAAACCGTTCAAAATATTGAGCAGCAAGTCATTGATGAGGTGAATGCTGGTATTTGCATGATGGTAAGTCATGGTGTATTTATTGCTGCTAAAGAACGTCAAGCAGGTACAAGTAAAGAAAAAACTCAAAAAATTTTAGCCACTGAATTTAAAAAAGTACAAAAAAACTTTGGTAAAAACCATCATCAAACAGTTGAGTTTGTTGATTCAGCTTGGAAAAAAGGCTTGGATATTGTTTACAAAAATCCGGTTTATGATGATGAGGCCACCAAAAAAACGTTTGTTTCACAAGCAACTGAAGCCTCTTTTCTTTCGTGTTTAGATAATTTGGAAAACTGATTTTGTATTTTAAGCAATTTGCCAAATTAAGGATAAAAAATTGACCCACTGTAAAGAATCTCAAGCACCTTTTGAGCAGTTTTCTGATTTTCAATTAAGCGACTGTACCCAAAAAGCATTGACAGCGTTAAAATTTGACATGCTTACTCCCATTCAGGCTAAAATCTTACCTCATACTTTAGCTGGTCAAGATGCCATTGGTCAGGCGCAAACAGGAACGGGTAAAACAGCAACTTTCTTAATTACCGTTATTGAGTCGCTGTTAAATAACCCATTTAAAAAAGATGAGATTCATTATTTGGGAGAACCCAGAGCCTTAATTTTAGCGCCAACTCGTGAACTTGCTCAACAAATTTATGCTGATTGTCGAGAATTAATTAAATTTAGTTCATTGTCATCACTTTGCATGACTGGCGGTGTTGATTTTGAAAAACAAGAAAGCACTATCAATAGACGCCCTTTAGATATTTTAATTGGTACACCGGGACGAATTTTAGATTGGGTCAAGCGTGGAAAATTGTTTTTAGACCGTGTGGAAGTGTTGGTGCTTGATGAAGCCGACCGAATGCTCGATATGGGTTTTATTCCCGATGTTAAACAAATCATTGCCAAAACGCCTCCAAATACCCACCGTCAAAGTTTGTTGTTTTCGGCAACATTTAACGCGGATGTGATGAATTTAGCATACCGTTGGCTATTTAATCCTGCGTTTGTTGAAATTGCTCCACAAAATAAAACCAATAAAGACATTCAACAAGAATTTTATTTATTGAGTGAAAAGGAAAAAACAACAGCGTTAAAACACTTTTTGCAGCAAAATAATGTAACTAAAGCAATTATTTTTGCCAATAGAAAAGACCAAGTAAAGCGTCTTTATGATAATTTAAGACGTTCTTTTGAAGTAACGATGTTATCAGGTGATGTTGCTCAGCAAAAACGTGAGCGTTATTTGCAACGGTTTAAACAGGGCGATGTCAAAATTTTGGTTGCAACTGACGTGGCGGGACGCGGGATTCATGTGGATGATGTTTCTCATGTATTTAACTATACCTTACCTGATATGCCAGATGATTACGTTCACCGAATTGGACGCACAGGGCGCGCAGGACAAACAGGCGTGGCAATTAGTTTTGTCAGTGAGAGTGATGCGTTTAATTTGCCAGTTTTAGAAAAACATTTGGGTTTAAAATTTAAATTAATTCAATTTGATCTACAGACAATGGATAAAACAGACGGTTAGAATATAAGTGGCTATCAATCATCAAGTGGATATATTTTATGGCTAATGCGCATTTATTAACTTTAGACTCTAAAAAAATACCTTTATCTTTATATATCCATATTCCTTGGTGTGTTAAAAAATGTCCTTATTGTGATTTTAATTCGCATACCATCAATAAAGATGAGACTTTAGCCCAAACATTATTTACAGATTATGTTGATGCACTATTAGCAGATGCTAAATCCCAGCTTGCATTTGTTCAAAATCGTAAAATTCACTCAATTTTTATTGGTGGCGGAACCCCATCATTATTACCGATTCGTGAATACCAAAGATTGTTTTTGGGATTAAAGCAGCTATTTGATTTTGAAGATGATATTGAGATTACCTTAGAAGTCAACCCAGCAACGATAGAGCACGCGCCATTTTCTGATTATTTACAACTTGGCATCAATCGTTTGTCAATTGGTGTGCAAAGTTTTGACGATAAAACTTTGTCAATACTTGGTCGTATTCATAATAAAGATGACGCCATCCGTGCTATCCAAAGCGCTAAGCAAGCAGGGTTTAAGCGTTTGAATGTTGATTTGATGCATGGATTGCCAAATCAAACTTCTCAGCTGGCTATTGATGACATAAAAACTGCAATATCAGCAGGGGCAACACACATCTCTTGGTATCAATTGACTATTGAACCAAATACTGCCTTTTATCGTGTTCCGCCATCTTTACCCAATGATGAAATGATGGGATTGATAGAAGATTTGGGTCGAGCCTGTCTGTTGCAGGCAGGTTTTGTAAACTATGAGGTATCAGCTTGGGTGGGTAAGGACGACAATCCGTGTCAGCATAATTTAAATTATTGGCAATTTGGTGATTATTTGGCGATTGGTGCGGGCGCTCATGGCAAAATAACCCTTTATCAGCACCCTGATTTTCAAGACGGTGTGTACCGTTTTTATAAATCACGCCTGCCCAAAGATTATCTTAACTATGACAGCGTGCCAAAAATGGTTAACTTTGAGCGCGTGCCTGAAGAGCAGTTGCCATTTGAGTTTATGATGAATGCACTGCGACTGCGCGATGGAGTGGATGTGCAAACATTTGAAGAAAGAACAGGGCTTTTGGTAAGCACCATCGATAGCGAACTTTTGCCACTGCAACATCAAGGGTTTATGGTTTTTAATCCCAATGTTTTAGCGCCTACAAAATTGGGTTTTCGTTATATTAATCATGTAATATCAGCTTTTTTGCCCTAGACCAATAAAAAAAGCATCACTAATTGATGATGCTTTTTTTATTTACAAAGGCTTGTCTAGAAAATGATAATTCGGCAAATTAGCCAACAAAAGCTCGTTCAACAACATAATCAGCAGGTTCACCCATACGTGGCGAAATGGTTAAACCAAACTCATCTAAAATTGCACATGTATCGGCGTTCATCGCCATACTGCCACAAATCATCACGCGGTCATCATCTTTATTGATAGGTGGCATGCCAATATCTTGAAATAATTTTCCAGATTTTAACAAATCAGTAACCCGTCCTTGATTTTTGAATTCATCTCGGGTAACGGTTGGGTAATAAATAAATTTTTCGCGTACCCAATCACCAAAAATCTCATCATTAGGCAGGTCTTCTTCAAACATTTTTCGATAGGCTAAATCTTCAACATGGCGCACACCATGCACTAAAATAACTTTATCAAAACGTTCGTACACTTCAGGGTCGCGAGTTAGAGATAAAAATGGCGCAAGCCCTGTTCCTGTTGCTAACATATATAGATTTTTTCCAGGCAACAAATCATCAAGCACCAACGTTCCTGTTGGTTTTTTACTGACTAGAAGTTCATCACCTACTTGAATGTGTTGAAGACGACTGGTTAAAGGACCATCTTGTACTTTAATTGAATAAAATTCTAGTTCTTCAGCGTAATTGGGGCTGGCAATGGAATAAGCACGTACCAAAGGCTTACCATCAACCATCAAGCCAATCATAGCAAATTCGCCATTGCGAAAACGCAAAGCATCGTTGCGAGTGGTTTTGATGGTAAATAGACGATCTGTCCAATGGTGTACATACGTTACGGTTTCGGAGATAAATTTTGACATAAGATACCTAGTTTTGGATAAATCTTGAGTATAATAGCACTTTTGGAAGCAAAATTTTATAAAATTTTGATGAGGTCACAGTTGATTTTAACACATTTTGCCTATGGTGCAAATAAACCCATGTTTTTAGATAATTTTAATTTTATCAAACAATGTGATAAACTGAACCTTTATATTAACTCTTAACATTATGCGTATTCGTAAACTTTTTAAATTTGAAAATGCCCACATTGTTCGTAACTGCACATCAGACCGTTGCAGTCGCTCAATTCATGGTCACAGTTACCAAGTTGAACTGATTTTGCAAGCAGATGCTTTGGATGATGGGCAAATGGTTTATGATTTTGGTTTATTAAAAAGCCATATCAAAGATTTTATTGACAGTTTTGACCATGCCATCACCTTTTGGGATAAGGATAATTCAGATTATATTAATTTTTGCAAACAATTTTCAGCGCGTTGGATAAGTTTGCCAGTCTCTCCGTCAGCTGAACAATTTTCTCGAGTTATTTTTTATTGGGTGGATAAAATTCTTAAAAACACCCAAACTCAAAATGGTGAACAAGATATTTTTGTGTATTCAGTGATTGTTCATGAAACAGCAACAGGTTATGCGCAATGTTTTTATGATGATGTCATCAATCCAAAAATGGGTGAGCTGTCTTTAAATAATTGTGTGTTCAGTGAGCAAATAATGACAGAATGGGGCGATTCACACATGATAGAAAAATTAAAAAAAGGTGAAAAATTTATTAACCCTATTCCCAATTGTCAGATCGTTTAAAGTTCTTATAAACAGCGATAAGCATTGTATTATCAACGTATTATCAACATCACAGCATTATGAATATTATACTAAAAAATGAGCAAGACACCGCCAATTTTGCCAAACAATTAGCTAATTTAAATTTAACTGGTAGCATTTGGTTGGTGGGCGATTTAGGGGCAGGCAAAACTACATTGACGCGATATTTTTTGCAAAGTTTGGGGCATGAAGGTGCGGTAAAAAGCCCAACTTACACATTGGTTGAGCCTTATTTGATTGCTCAAAAACCTGTGTATCATGCGGATTTGTATCGTTTAGAAGACCCAGAAGAACTTGATTTTATTGGTTTTTTTGATTATCTAAACGAACCTAATTCCTTAATGATTATTGAATGGGCAAGTCGAGCTAAAAATCGTTTACCAAAACCTAACTTGATAATTACCATCAGCTGCTTACCAGATGGCACCAGAGTACTGCAGTTAGATGGTTTGGCTGAATCTGGTTTGGATTTAAATGTATGAGGTTTTATCAATATTTACCTGACAATACGGTGCTGTGTCTTTTGTCGCCAACAGCCAGTGGTAAAACTGATTTGGCGTGTCAGCTTTATCAAACAGGGCGTTTTGAACTGATTTCTGTCGATAGCGCTTTGATATATCAAGATATGAATATTGGTACAGCCAAGCCAAGCCATTATGAATTAGAATGTTACCCACATCATTTAGTAAATATCATCAATCCAACACAAAATTATAGTGTGGCAAATTTTGTTCAAGATGTCAAAATACTGATTGATAAAATACATCAAAATGGAAAAATTCCTCTATTGGTGGGCGGAACCATGTTGTATTTTATGGCATTATTTGATGGGTTGTCTGCTGTTCCTGATAGCTGCCCTAACATTCGTAAACAGGTTTTTGAGTGGCAAGAGGCAAAAGGTATTGCTGATTTGTATACTTATTTACAAAAATATGATCCAGATATTTGTCAAAAACTAAAAATAACGGATACTCAAAGAATTACTCGGGCTGTTGAGGTGCTGATTCAGACTGGCAAGAATATGAGTTTTTGGCAAAAAACACCAAAACAGGCACTGTCTACCAACAAAACGCAATTTTGGTTAGGATTATCAGTTGAACCTGATAGGGCTTGGTTGCATGAGCGTATTGCAATGAGATTGGAGTTGATGTGGCAGGCGGGATTGGTCGATGAAGTTGTAAATTTACTGATTAAATATCCAGATTTAACGCCACAAATGCCATCGATGCGGTGTGTGGGTTATCGTCAGGTTTTGGAATTTTTGGCGTTATCCAATCATTTTGTGATGCAACAAACCGATGTTTGGTTAGATTTTAGTGATAATATTAAAAAAAAATATCATAACTTAACCAATAATGCCAAAAAACCGATAAAACACCAACAAAAAACCGATGATTTGGCTTGCCAAGAGATGAAAAATAAGGCATTATATGCTACAAGGCAACTGGCCAAACGCCAAGCAACTTGGCAAAGACAACTTTTTAAGCTTAACACAGTTGCCCATATACCAACAATAACAAATACCCATCAGGAATTATTTTTACAAAAGTCGCCTGTGATGGTGAGATTTAATAACATAAAAGAAGTAGAAAACTACCTATTATCCCCTTGTCGCTAAAAGTCACCAAGTTTGTATTGTTTGGGTTGTTCTAATTTATTTTTATAATCAACTGGGAGAATACTGATGTCAAAAGGGCAAAGTTTACAAGACCCATTTTTAAATGCTTTGCGTAAGGATCGCATTCCTGTGTCTATTTTTTTAGTTAATGGCATTAAATTACAGGGTCAAATTGAATCATTTGACCAATATGTTGTTTTGCTAAAAAATACTGTTAGCCAAATGGTTTATAAGCACGCAATTTCAACCGTTGTGCCAACTAGAAATCCACGCACAGACGGAACTACGCCAAGTACACCATACCCAGCAGGTCAAGGTGTGATGACCAGTTCAAGCTATCAAGCCAGCAGCCCAAGTTATCCTAGCGGTCTAGGTACTCAAGGCAGTTTTGATCGTAGTGGCTTTAATGGCACTCGTCAAATTGGTGGGTTTACTCGCACGCCCAATACTGGTTTTGAAAGACAGGGCGGCTTTGACCGCAGTTATACCCAAGGCGGCATCAATTCAGGTTTTGACCATCGTTCTGGCGGTTTTGACCGCGCAAGCTATGAAGAGCGTGGTTTTGATGGTAAAAATTTTGAAAAATTTGAAAATCGCAGTTTTGATTCTAAAGGCTTTGACCATAGCGCCTTTGATGTTAAAGATTTTGACAACAAATTTGGCGGCGATGACAAAGATTCTAACTAATTTAATCACCCATTTTATACGCCCATCAAGTTTTTGATGGGTTTTTTGTTTTGTTGGTTAGTGAAGATTTGTTGGTGCAAATGACAACAAATTATAGGAAATATGATATTATAGAACAAAATTTTTGATAAATAACTAAAAATGAATAATAAACCCATTGACTTTATTGAAATTGCCAAAACTGCTATCACTACAGAACAAGAGGCTTTAGAACTTTTAAAGGCAGAGCTAAATGAAGATTTTGCTAAAGCTTGCCAAATTATTTTAGCGTGTCAAAGACGTGTTGTGGTAACTGGTATGGGAAAATCAGGGCATATCGGTCGTAAAATTGCAGCAACATTTGCATCTACAGGTACGCCTGCTTTTTTTATGCATCCAGGTGAGGCAGGGCATGGCGATTTAGGGATGCTGGTAGCGGGCGATGTTTTGATTGCTATTTCAAATTCTGGCGAATCTGATGAAATTCGCACACTAATTCCTGTTGTCAAGCAGCTTAATATTCCCTTGATTAGCATTAGCCGTGATAAACGCGGGTTTTTACCAAAATCTGCGGATATCGCTTTGACGCTTGGAAAATCCGAAGAAGCCTGTCCACTTGGGCTAGCGCCAACTTCAAGCACAACGGCAACATTAGCTTTGGGCGATGCTTTAGCGGTGGCACTATTACATACTCGTAATTTTACCAGCGCTGATTTTGCCTTATCACATCCAGCAGGAGCTTTGGGTCGACGACTTTTAACTCGTGTTCAAGATATCATGCACACACAAGATTTACCTGTAGTCAATGAACATTGCAGTTTGCATGATGCGTTATTCACCATGACCAGCGGTCGTTTAGGGTTGGCGGTTGTGGTGGATGACAAGCAAAATGTCGTAGGCATTTTTACAGATGGCGACTTGCGACGAAAACTTGCTCAAAAAGTAGAGTTATCAGCAAATATTGGCGATTTAATGACCAAAAATCCAAAATTTACCACCGCTCAGACTCGGGCTTCTGATGCTTTGACTTTAATGAATCAAAAAAGCATTGGACAGCTTTTAGTGCTTGAAAATGGTCAGTTACAAGGGGTTATTGGAATTCATGATATCATTCAAGCAGGGGTTAGTTAAAAAGGTTTTAAATAATGCAAAACATCACTCATAATGAAAATATTGATAAAGAAATAGTCAGTAAAGCTCAAAAAATTAAATTATTTGCAATGGATGTTGATGGAGTTTTGTCTGATGGCAAAATTATATATAACTCCTACGAAGTGGAAACCAAAGCCTTTTTTGTACAGGATGGTTTTGGATTGGTCTCTTTAAAAAAATATGGCATATCACTGGCAATTATTACGGGTAGAAATTCACCCATGGTGGATAGACGAGCAAAAGAGCTTGGAGTGGATTATGTGATTCAAGGACGTGATGATAAATATACACAACTAAAAACCTTGGCAGAGCGTTTGGGTTTGGATATGACCCAATGTGCCTATATTGGCGATGATTTGCCTGATTTAAAAGCACTGATACATGCAGGATTTGGAGTAGCTCCTGCCAATGCTGTAAATGAAGTCAAAAATGCTGCTGATTTTGTTACTCAAAAAACGGGTGGTAATGGGGCGGTGCGTGAAGTGTGCGATTTTATTTTAAAAGCCCAAGGACATTACGATGACTTTATTGCTCATTTTAAGTAGTCAAATATGAATGCAAAAATTTTAAGCGTCTTGGGTGTAATGGCATTAATGGTTGCGGCGTGGTTTTTTTATAAAGAGGACGTCAAAGTTAAACCTGCTGTTCCAAAAGCTCCAGAAGCAACTTATGAAGTAACGGATATAAAAGCAGTGCAAACCAGTCCAGAAACGGGTAAAACCGAGTACACATTGACGGCTGATTCTTTGGTAAAAAATGCAAAAGGCATTGATGAGATGCTTGGGATTGTAATGGACTGGCAACCTCCTGAAGGTGAGTCGTTTCATTTAACCGCAAAAAGAGCAATTTTTGAGCAAGATACAGGCGATGTGAGTTTGACTGAAAATTTTCAGCTCACTCGAAAAAGCACCAATGATAAACCTGATATGGTCATTATTGGTGAAAATTTAATTGGTAACACCAAAACGCGTAGGGTGCAAAGCCAAAATCCAATCACTGTTACCCAAGGCGATGATTCGTTTGCTGCGGAGGGATTTACTGCGGACTTAGCAAGAGGGGAGTATGAATTTAATAAGATTCAGACCGTTTTTAACCCACCTCAAACAAAAGATAACCCTTTATTTTAGTTGATTTTTATCAATTTGCTTTTGATTCTATTCAATTGATTATTATGGATTTTTTTATGAATTTTTTTTCACCAAAGACGCTTAGTTTTGCCTTAATGATAGCAATTACACCAATAATGGCTAAGGCTTTACCGTCAGATTCAAAGCAACCAATCAAATTACTTGCAGATAAGGCAACTTATGTTGAACGTACAGGCGTTACAACATATTCAGGTAATGTTACTATTGAGCAAGGTACATTAAAAATTGCTGCTGATAATATCACATTAAATTTGGATAATAAACGCAGTATTAAATCAGCCGTTGCCACTGGTAGACCTGCCACCATGCAGCAGATTGTTACTCAAGAAAAAGGCTTGGCAAAAGGGCAGGCGAATAAGATTGACTATAATGCGGTAACTGGCATTGTTACTTTATCAGGTAATGCTAAATTAACTCAAGCAGGTGCAAGTTTTTCAGGTAGCACCATTCGTTACAGTCTAAAATTAGGCGATGTGGAAGCCAATGGTGGTAGTGGACGTCGTGTTGAATTGATTTTCCCGCCAAGTTCAGCCGATGGGCACATCGGAGTGCGCTGATGTCTGTTGTGTTATCCATGCGTCATTTGGGTAAGCGTTATGGTCAGCGCTGGGTTGTCAAAGATGTATCTTTTGATATTGAACAAGGTCAAGTAGTTGGGATTTTAGGTCCTAATGGAGCTGGAAAAACCACCAGCTTTTATATGGTCATTGGACTTGTACCAATGGATAAAGGGCAAGTTTTTTTTGGTGAAGTTGATTTATCCAAAAAATCCATGCATCAAAGAGCGTCTTTTGGCATTGGTTATTTGCCCCAAGAAGCCTCTGTTTTTCGTAAACTGACTATTGAGCAAAATATTTTGGCGGTTTTGCAGACTCGTAAAGACTTAAATAAACAGCAGCAAAACCAAGAGCTTGAAAAGTTAATGGGAGAATTTCATTTAGAGCATGTGCGAAAGTCTTTAGGAATGAGCGTATCTGGCGGAGAGCGTCGTCGCTGTGAGATTGCCCGAGCACTGGCCTCTAATCCAAAATTTATCTTATTGGATGAACCTTTTGCAGGCGTGGACCCGATTTCAGTGGGCGATATCAAAGATGTTATCACAAATTTACAATCTCGCGGTATTGGGGTGCTGATTACTGACCATAATGTTCGTGAGACATTATCCATTTGTCAAAAGGCGTATATTGTTTCTGAGGGTAATATTATCGCTCAAGGTTCGCCAGATGAAATTTTATCCAATGAACTGGTGCAAAAGGTTTATTTGGGTAAAGATTTTGTAGTGTAACTAATTTAAATATCTTGATATTTTATAATATCATTCAGACAGTTGAATTGTCATATCCTATTCGCTGATTGCTAAATAGAGCCAATCAGCGTTTTTTATTGGTTTTTTACCTATAAAACAATGAATTTTTTGCTGTTTTTTTATTTGATTAATAAATAATCAATTATACTTGATTTATTTTGCATGTATTTACAATGTCATATGTGGTATTTAATTATTGATAAAAAATAAATTGATTATAAAATGTGCAATTAATTTAAATAAAAAAATTATTATTGAATTTTCATTTAAAATATGCGGATAATAATATCAATACAGTTTTTTTTGCCAATTATCAATTTAACCATTACCAAGACGGATAGAGTGTATTATTGGGGAACGACCATTTTTTTAGAAATCGGAGCTCAGCTTATCAAGACGGGCGACATCACTCCAGGTAAAGTAGAATCTAAAGCAGGCATTTTATTTATTTATCAATAAATTAATCAAAAAAAGAATGATTGGATAAAGTCAAAGATTTTATCCAATTTTTTTATTTTCTGGTTTGATAGACAAAAAATAAAGACTTGGTTAAAATGCACAAATAAATAAAAATACCAAAGTAACCATCTAAGATAGACCAACAATTAGGATAAAATCATGTTATTTTTATACGGTGCTGCAACGCTAATTTATTTGATGGTTGGCGGATATTTATATTTTTGTCTGATTAAAAATTTACCAATTAATAAGTCTATCATGCTGACAAGCATTATAACTGCGATGCTCTTTCATGCCAGTTTGCTGGCGCCACAAATTGTAACATTGTATGGACTCAATCTTAACATTTTTAACGCCATTAGTTTAACCAGTTTGTTTTTTTTGGGGTTTTATGTTTTGTTTGGCCTTTATCGTCCAATTCTAAGTCTAGGCGTTTTGGCGTTACCAACCGCAATTATTGGCATTAGCGTTGGTTATTTTGGTGTTGCGCCTTATCATCCATTAACAGACTTGGGAATTTTTTTACAGATTCATATTTTGCTGTCGTTCATGGCGTATTGCGTGCTTTTAATGACTTGTGTACAAGCAATAATTTTGCGCTTACAAATTAGAGAGCTTAAACACCAGACCCGTCACCGTTTTTGGGTAAGCAAACTACCAAGTTTACAGAGTATGGAAAGCTTGTTGTTTGACATGATTTTATTGGGATTTGTGCTGCTTAGTTTAGCTTTAGGTTTTGGCTTTGGAGTTACTTACGACATCTTAAAACAACACATTGCTCATAAATTATTCTTTAGTCTAGCAAGCTGGATTGTTTTTGGTATATTTATTATTGGTCATTACAAAAATGGCTGGAGAGGCAAAAAAGCAGCTAATTTTGCCATTTATGGGTTTGTTTTGTTAGCAGTAGGTTTTTTTGGCAGCAAAATAGTTTTGGAACTGATTTTGGGCTAATATCAAAAATTCCTTAACTGATTAATTTGTAATATTTTTTCTCCCGTTAGGTGTAGTTTATCCAGTGTAAGTGTTTTTTTGTCACTTAATGTTTGTCGCCAAATTCTGGCATCATCAAGCCCATGAAACAGTCCTAGGTAATGCCTAACGGACGATTTGATATCCAACCCTTGTTTAGTCTGTGTTCCTAGTAACTTCATTAGTTTATCAAAAATCTCAGCATAACTGGGCGGTTTTTGTCCAAAAATTTGCATGCATTCACCCATCAACATTGGTTGATGGTAAAATGCCCGTCCAATCATCACACCATCCACATAAGATAAATGTTTGGTAATTTGAGCCAAATTATCAATACCACCGTTAATTTCTATAAAAAGTTCTGGAAAATCGCTTTTTAATTGATAAACATACTCATAACGCAGCGGTGGAATTTCACGATTTTCCTTTGGTGATAGTCCTTTTAGCCATGCGCTGCGTGCGTGCACAATAAAGTGTCGAATACCAGCCTCCATGACCGTCTCAACAAAATTTTTCATAAACTCATAACTATCAAAAGTATCAATCCCAATACGATGCTTGATGGTAATTGGTTTATCAGTATTTTGCCGCATCGCTTTTGCCATAGTAAAAACTAATCTGGGTTCTGCCATCAAACACGCTCCAATTTTATTGTGCTGAACACGGTCTGATGGGCAACCAACATTGATATTAATTTCATCATAAGCAAAATTTTCAGCAATTTTTGCACATTTTGCCATTTCTTCGGGACAGCTGCCACCAAGCTGTAGCACCAATGGGTGTTGATTTTTATTGTAATGCAACAGATGATGGGTATCCCCTTTTAAAATAGCACTGGTGCTAATCATTTCAGTGTACAGATAAATATAAGGGTTAAATAGCCGAGCAAAATCGCGAAACTCTCGAACAGTCCAATCTATCATTGGCGCAAGGGAGATTCTTTTATTGTAATTGTTGTTTTGATTATTTTGAAAATTAATCATTTATTAATAGGCCTTTAAATTATTTACCACAATCAAATAAGTATTATTTCATAAATTCCAACGAAACTTTAACTAAAATATTTGTTAAACCTTATAAACTGTATTTTATCATGGTTTTTTTGATGAGTGTTTAATGCAGTTAATCCAGAGAATCTGCGGTTTTGTTGGGCGGATGTGTTTCAAATTATAGGAAATTTTGGTATAATAAATCACAGTAGATTTAAATTGTCAATTTAAAATATGTGTTTAAATTTTACAATTTGATTTATAACTGATTGATTTTTCAGCTTATTATTTTTTATTCAAAATAATTTTTTCAATGGAATAACATTCCACAGCTGATATTTGGAGATTTGCCATGAATGTACCATTATTTAGTGTGATTTTTTCAATTGCATCAACCGTGCTTATTGGAGTGTTGATGATTATTGCATTTGTTACTGATAAAGGAACAGGGGTTTATGTGTTGGCTTCTGTAGCTTTGGGATTTTTAGTTAGTTTACCCATCGCTTGGGTAGTAACTAAAAAAGTTGGACATTTGACAGGCAATCCTAAAAAATAACTAATACACCATCTTTAGTGTTAAGATGGCGTCATTTATCTGGATAACCCCTTTATTTCAGTATAAAGGGGTTTTTCTTTGTCTGATGATAGATTGATAATTATACGATGGCTTGGCTTAATTTTGCTGCCATTTCTGCTAATTGTTCCATGTCCGCCAGTTTATCCTCATGTTTGCCAAGCTGATGGATGTGTGTTGGAATCAGGTGCATGTGATAATGAAAAACACTTTGTCCTGCTTCTTGGTTGTTAAGCTGCATTTGTATAACGCCTTTGGTTTCCAAAACTTGTCTTTGGGCTTTGATTACTTTTTGAGCGGTCGCTATAACAGCAGCTGCAAATTCCAGTGGTAAGTCACTCAGTTCTACCGCCTCGCATTTTGGAATAACAAGTACATGACCGACCGCTTGAGGCATTACATCCATAAATGCCAACGTTTTATCATCCTCATAAACCTTATGACAAGGGATTTTACCTGCTAGGATTTTGGCAAAAATATTATCAGGGTTGTAATGCATATCTGCTCCATTTTAAACAACAAAAAACACGCTAAATTTTAACACAGTTGGTTAATTTATGATATATTAGTATTGGTTATGTATATGATTTAAGATGATTTATGAATGAAAAATTAATTTTGCAAGAATTGCTTTGCGATGAAGAAGTTCCTTTTCGTGTACACACTGCCCGTGTTGAAAAATTTGTTTGTGAATCTGATTTGCCAACGCTATTTTTGACCCATTATGACGCGTTAAGCGATGAGATTAAAAATCAACATCCTTTAACGACTGAACTATTACAAAAAACATTGACTAAAGTTACCGCAAAGCAAGCTTGTCAAATTTTGGGTGTTACAGAAGGCACCATTAGCCCCAAAACCCATATTAAAATCGTTGGTAAAATTGTTTTGGTGTTAGATGATTTGCCATTAGCACTACGATTGACATTTACCAACACCGCTAAAGAAAATCAAATCGTCAGTGGTGGAGAGATTCAAAGTTTGGTGGAACAAGAGGCAAATCTTTGTCTATTTTCAGGCGTGGTTGATGTGTTATACAAAAACAGCAAGCAACCACTTGTAAGTGTTTGTGATGCCAAGGATGATTATCCAATTCCCGTTAGTGAAAAGTATTTATGTTTACCTAATAGCCACAGCACTGCAACTACAACGCTGTTTAATGAATTTAAAGCACGCACACCCAAACTGGCTTATTTAAATGATGCAATTGCATCAGCAGTAATGGCATATTATCAAAACTTAAACAATCATCCATCATAAAGCCAAGCAAGGGTCAGCCTGATTGTATTTAGCCTAGTTAATTTATGCCAAACATGATAAGATAGGCATAATTTAACAATATAAGGAATAACAATGCTGATTGAATTTACAAAAATGCACGGACTGGGCAATGACTTTATGGTTATTGATTTGGTAACACAACGCATGAATTTAACAAGCGATTTGGTAAAATTGCTTGCTAATCGTCATCTGGGTGTCGGTTTTGACCAGTTATTGATTGTAGAACCGCCTACTCGTCCCGATGTGGATTTTAAATATCGTATTTTTAATGCGGATGGACATGAAGTTTCTCAATGTGGCAATGGCGCTCGCTGTTTTGCAACGTTTGTACAAGCCCGAAAACTCTCCTTTAAACAGCGTCTTAAAGTTGAAACAGCCAGTGGTATTATTACATTAACAACAGACCGTTATGGCTGGGTGCAAGTGGATATGGGTAAACCAAAGTTTGAACCAGCAGACATTCCTTTTGCCCCTAAAGCCATTACTAAAATTGGTAATTCTTACCGTTTAGATGTGGATGGCTTTCCTGTTTCTCTTTATGTTGCCAATATGGGCAATCCTCATGCAGTGATTAAAGTTGATGATGTATTAACGGCAGATGTCAATAAATTAGGTAAAGCCATAGAGTCGCATTCAGCTTTTCCTGAGCGCGTCAATGTTGGATTTGTTCAAGTAGTTAATCAGCGTCATATCCGCCTTCGCGTTTATGAACGTGGCGTTGGCGAAACTCAAGCCTGTGGCACTGGCGCATGTGCAGCAGTTGCTGTGGGTGTCCGTGAAGGTTGGCTTGATGAGGGTGTGGATATTCGCGCCCAATTGTACGGTGGCAGTCTTGCAGTGCGTTGGCAAGAAGGCTATTCAGTCATGATGACAGGTCCAACCGCCTTTGTTTATGAAGGAGTTTTTAGTCCTGATGGTTTGGCAGCGCAAGCAGGTATTAATTTGACACCTGACATCAGCACTGAAAATTCATGATGGTTTTTAATAAAATCATATAATAAAAAATTATATCTGGGTAAGGGGTAACTATTTTCTTATTTGCTGCCGGTCTTGTTTTATTATTTGTTGTGGTTTTTGCGCCATTTATCTATTTTTTATACCGCACTTTGTATGGGCAGTTGATTTTTAAGTGTCCCATACAAACAGGCGGTTATTCTTTTTGTATTAAAAAATCAGCATATTATGGTATTTTTATTCAAAGAAATTTATTAACTGCAAACCAAAGTAGGTATTTTATTTTAAAGATTACCAACGGTTCAGGACAGTCAGTAAAAATACGCCCAGCATTCATTTTTATTAGACGCAGTTATTTTAACCAAGTGTTCATGCTTGATTGTTATGTCAAATTAGATGCTGGGGATTACACACTCACTGTGATTCCAAAGCATCTTACCTCTAATCAATGTCAGCAATTTTATCAAATTAGAGAAGTTGTGCCTGATTTTTATTTTGCTTTATGGCTTTTGGCGACTTATTGCGCTGCTCAGTTGATTTCACAACTGATAAAACAGCAATAAATCAGCCAAATTAAAAAAGCTAATTTAAGGAACAGCAAACTCATAGAAAAATTGGTAAGAAAACCCTATATCAATTTAACAATTGGTATATAATAGCCATTTTATAAATTCAAAAGGAATGTGTATGAATGCGGTATTGCTTGCAGTACTGATCATGGTTGGTTTATCGCTGGCTCGTGTCCATGTGGTACTGTCTCTTTTGGTGGGTGCATTGGTTGGTGGAATTGTTGCAGGGTTGCCACTACTTGATGTGGTTGATGGTCAAACCAAAGACGTGATAACCGCAGGCGTGCTCAGTCATTTTCAAACGGGCGTAAAAAATGGCGCACAAATTGCTTTATCTTACGCCATGCTTGGAGCTTTTGCGATGGCAATAGCACATTCTGGCGTGCCAAAACTGCTTGCTGATAAGGTGATTTATCAGGTCAAACATGCTAAATCAAACAGCATCAAATGGGGTGTTTTTGCTATCATTGTGATTGCCGCATGTTTTAGTCAAAATTTGATTCCCATTCATATTGCATTTATTTTATTATTAATCCCGCCATTATTAACTGTATTTAACCAATTAAATATAGACAGACGATTAATTGCTTGTTTGATTACGTTTGGTTTGGTGAATACCTATATGTTTATTCCATATGGATTTGGAGATATTTATTTAAATGAAATTATTATAGCCAATGTTGCTAAAGCAGGGCTTGATGTTAAAGACGTTTCGGTTGTAAAAGCCATGGCGATTCCAGCTTTGGGTATGCTATCTGGTTTATTAACAGCAGTATTTATTAGTTATCGTAAACCAAAAACTTACGATAATCAATTAACCGTTGCAGCGACGAATGAATTAAAACAAGACAGCTTAAAATCAGATAATCTGGATAATTTAGCTTCAGAAACTAAAAATACTAATTTTAAAATTGCAGTTACGTTATTGGCAATTTTAGTTGCTTTTGGCATTCAATTAAAAACCAATTCGCTGATTTTGGGTTCTTTAGCCGGCTTTGCAACCTTTATGGCAACAGGCGTGGTAAAATGGTCTAAAGCCGATGATGTATTTAATGACGGCATCAAAATGATGGCAATGATTGGTTTTATTATGATTTCAGCGCAAGGATTTGCTGAAGTGATGAACGCTACCAATCAAATCGACTCTTTGGTCTCATCATCTGTTGCGTTATTTGCAGGCAATAAAGCCATTGCCTCTTTGGTAATGCTGATTATTGGGCTTGTAGTAACTATGGGGATTGGTTCATCGTTTTCTACCGTTCCAATCATTGCAACCATTTATGTGCCTTTATGTATGGCA
The DNA here is from genome assembly GCF_055193055.1 of Moraxella sp. I5G. Taxonomy (NCBI): domain Bacteria; kingdom Pseudomonadati; phylum Pseudomonadota; class Gammaproteobacteria; order Moraxellales; family Moraxellaceae; genus Moraxella; species Moraxella sp. I5G. Next base: position 36,042 of record NZ_JBUXLH010000005.1, read on the forward strand.
ATGGGATTTAGTCCAATGGCAACGGTGGCGCTGGTGGCAACCGCTGGTGTTTTGGGCGATGCTGGCTCCCCTGCTTCTGACTCCACGCTTGGACCAACTATGGGGTTAAATGTTGACGGGCAACATGACCATATTAAAGGGACGGTGATTCCAACATTTATTCACTATAACATTCCTTTGATTATCTTTGGTTGGATTGCCTCTTTGGTTTTATAATTTTAGGTTTATTGTTTAAAATAATCAAATTATTAAAAAGACAGTTTATTTCAAACTGTCTTTTTTTTATTAAAAACGATAAATATTTTTATCAGTAATTAAAACATCTATTTTTTTATCCCAAACTTGAGTTTGTAGGTTTTCAACCAATTGAAAATCGTAAGCATAGCCAATTTTTAAAACATTTGGATTTTTTGCAAATGTTCTATCATAAAATCCGCCACCCATCCCAATGCGATTGCCTTTTTTATCTACTAAAACCAAAGGACAGATAATTGCATCCAGTTTATTTGCGCTAATTTGTGGGTAGGTTAATGGTTCATACATGCCAAAACGATGTTTTTTTAAGGGAGTTTTAGGATGTAAAAAAGGCGCAAATAATAAGGGTTTATTTTTTTTGGTAATCGGCAAATAAATTGAAAATTGATGGTTTTGACAAAATTTGATGATTAACGAGGTTGGAATTTCACCAAACCCATCTAAAAATAGGGCAATTTTAGCGTTTTTAGGCAATAAAGATAATAACTTGGGTAAAAATAAACTGGCTTTAAAAGCCGCAAGATTTCTTTGTTTTTTGGTTAAGGTTTTTCTTTTTTGAATCATAGTTTTACGTAGTACATTGTTATTCATAACTTTCCTTAATAAATATGGTGAAAATTTAAATCATCATCGCATCTTATTTTAATTTTAGTTTAAACTTCTTATCATATCTTGAACTTATGGGTTATTTTAGCGATAATGACTAATCAATTTTATAAAAATTTATCATTATGGATAATAGTATTACTGATAAGTCCGTCAAAATATCGCAACCTCCCCAAAAAACTCGCCGTAAATCAAGACGTTCTCAAGATGAGATTATGGCAGCAGCATTTTTAAAAGCCACATTTAGCCCTGTTAAAAAAATTATCATGGTTACTTGGCTTTTGGATATGTTAAGTGTTATGGTGCTGGTTGGTCAAGTGTGTGTTTTGGTCTGGATTTTTAACGGCTGGCTAATGCAATTTTTGGGTCAACCAGCTGGTGAATTGACTAATTTTTGGCAAAATCTAACACTGCTGGCAATTTGTATGTTGATTCGGATTGTCCTAGGTTATATTCGTGATTATTTATTAAGCAATATTGGACTTAAAATCGCCAGTCAAACACGCTTAAAATTATTAAATAAACTGAAAACTTTGGGACTGGCACGGCGTTATTTTGGTTCTGATGGCGTCTTGGCAAGCAAGATCATAGATGAACCAGACCATCTTTTAGGGTATGCTCGGTTTGAAGTGCAAAAAATGACCTCTGTGTCTACGCCGCTGTTATTGGCAGGTTGTATTGCTTTTTATAGTAAAACAGCCGCATTGATTTTGCTGGCAACTGCGCCGTTTATCCCGATTTTAATGGCGATTATCGGCATTGCAACTGCTAGAAAAAGCCGTGAGCAAATGGACGCATTAGCACAACTTGGCGGTCGTTTTTTAGATTGGATACGTGGTGCTAATACATTAACTCGGCTTGGAGCAACCGATATTGCCAGTGCTGATATTGCCAAAAGTAGTGAAAATTATCGCTATCGTACCATGCAGGTATTAAAAATTGCTTTTTTAAATAGTACGGCACTGGAGATGATTTCAGCGGTATCCATTGCACTGGTTGCAGTGTATTTGGGTTTTGGACTCTTAGGAAAGTTGCCATGGTCAGAAGGGATAATTTTAACTAATTATCAAACTGCTTTATTTATTTTATTGTTAGTGCCTGAATTTTATGCACCACTTCGACGACTAGGGGCGGAGTATCATGTCAAAGGTCAGGCGGTGAGCTGTGCCAAAGCAATTGCTCCAATTTTAAATTTTAAACAAAAAAAGCAAGGAACAAAGATACTGACTTTAAAAAACCCTGTTGGTTTTGAACTTAAAAATTTAACGGTTTTTGGTGATGATGGCAGATTACGACTATCACCAGCTAATGCTGTTTTTCAATCGGGAAAACGTACCGCCATTATTGGAAAAAGTGGTCTTGGTAAATCTACAATTTTGCAAGTTTTATTAGGATTTGGCGATTATGAAGGTGACGTGATATTGACTGATGAAAAACAGTCTATTAATTACCAAGAGCTGGATTTAATTCATTTACGTCAAAATTTTGGCTATTTATCACAAAGTGCTTATTTATTACCTTTAACCATTGCTGAAAATTTAAAACTAGCAAAATCAGACGCTAGTGATGATGAAATGATTGCTGCCTTAAAAAATGTTCAACTTTGGCAAATCATTGAAAAATTACCTGATGGCATTCACACCAAGCTAACAGAACGTGGCGGCGGTTTATCAGGCGGTCAAGGTCAGCGTTTAGCAATTGCACAACTATTATTACAAGATGCTAATATTTGGTTTCTTGATGAACCTACTGAGCATTTGGATACAAAAACTGCAAAAAATATCAAGAATTTATTATTGGAATTAAGTCAAAATAAGACGGTAATTTGGGTGACGCATGATACTGATTTTACAGGATTTGATGCAATTTATGACTTAGAAAACAATAGTAAAGATAAGGGATTGGCATGAAAGATACAAAATTTCGTTTAAGACAGCTTATTTATCCCCAAAAATTTTTATGGGCAGTGGCATGGCTTTTTGGGTTAATTACTGTGATTTCATCGCTTGGGCTGGTGATGGTGTCAGGTTGGTTTGTAAGCATGGCTGCCGCTTGCGGGCTTTTGGGGGTGGTTTTGCTGTATGCGTTGCCATCACTACTAATTCGTATTTTTGCGTTATGCCGAACATTGGCGCGTTATGGCGATTTGATGGTATCGCACCACGCTGTTTTTGCTCTATTAAGAGATTTGCGTGTAAAATTTTTTCGCCAGTGGGTAGGTCTACCTATTATTAATCGCATTAAAAATAACCAAACCAGCTCACAAAAAATGTACCGTTTGGTAAAAAATATTGACACCTTAAATGAATTTACATTGCGTTTGATTTCACCAAGCATCATTGTGCTGGTAAGTGTATTATTGATGGCAATAACCATGGTGATTTTGCTGCCAAAGGCAATGATTTCAGCACTTTGTTTGCTTTTGGCGCTTTGTTTTGCTTTTGTGGCATTAAAAATGGGGGTGTCTTTTGCTTTTGATGAAGATGCTCTAAATCAAAAAAGAAAAAGTCTGTTACTGGATACGTTACCTGCTTTGACTTCGCTATTGATTTTTGGGCGTTGGCAGGATACGATTTCACAAATTAATCAATTAGATGATAAACATCAAACACTAACTCAAAAAGCCCATCAATTAAGACGTAATGCAGGATTTTTGGTGCAAGTATGCATTCTATTTTCGGTACTGTCTTTATTGATTGGTGCAAATGGGTTGTTTACTGACCCAACCTTAACCAGTCAAATCCCAAGCATTAATCAACTTTTGCAAATAAATGGCAATCAAATTGACCATACTCAAATATCCAAGATAACCCCAGCATTAGTATTGGCATTGGTGTTTGGCATCTTTGGTCTGATTGAGGTTGTGTTGTTATTAGTGGCTGAACCATTGGCTTTGGGTAGAAGTTTGGTGGCAAAAACCCGATTAAACGAACTTTTAGATGTGCCAAGTCAAACCAAGCCATCTATCAATCACCAAAAGATAACAGGTGATTTAAAACTTGTGTTGCAAAATGTTTGTGCCAAGCAAACCAAAGCTGTTTTTGGTATTGAAAAAATTAATGCAGTCTTTGATACACAAAAACCAAACTTAATTATGGGGGCGTCAGGCGCAGGAAAATCCACACTGCTTTCAGTATTGGCAGGCGAGTTGCCACCAGAATCAGGCGATATTTGGTTAAATGATGTTAATTATCTAGACGTTGAATTTGAGCAAAGTCTTGGTTTTTTGGGGCAAACGGTGGATATTTTTGATCAAACACTGGCGGATAATTTGAAGTTGGGCAAGGCCTTTGCTACCGATGATGAGTTGTTGTGTGTTCTTGAACAGGTGGATTTACTGGATTGGGTTAAAAATCAACCAAAGGGACTAAATACACCACTAGGTGAGTATGGTATGGCAATATCGGGGGGGCAGGCACGAAGAATTGCTTTAGCGCGTCTTTTATTAAATCCTAAAAAAATTCTTTTGCTAGACGAGCCGTTTGCAGGATTGGATGATAAAACACGTCAAATAGTATGGCAAAATTTAAATACTAAACAACAAAAGGGTGAGATTGGAATATTAATCATTGCAACTCATCAAGTGACTGAACAGATGAAAAATGCGCAAATACTAACCATTTAGCAGTGCTTTTGTGCTTAAAATAATTCTTGTGATATAATCACCTAAGATATTCATTATATGGAGAATTTATGAAATCGGCGCTATCTTATATATCAGCCTTTATGTTTGCATTATGTTGTTTTGGAAGCACTCACGCGAATGCCCATCAACAAAGTGATGATACAACTTGCTATATACTAAAAAATGATAAATTATTACAAAAATCAAGTTGCATCTATCAGGAAAAAGTTACTGAATATGGCGGTTATTCTGGCATGTTTAGAATGCCAGATGAGGATATAAAAATTGATTTCTCCAGTATTGACCTTGGTCGAATAAAACTAAATAATGAGGTTGCTAAATCCTTTATTCGTTCTGAGTCAACCTTGGAAAAACTAACTGGCGCTCAATTAACTGCAATGGCAGAATCAGGAGGGACTGAAAAACTGATTTTTTGTGTAAAAAACAGTAAAAATTATGAGCTTTGTTCTACGAATAATGTACTGCTTTTTGTAAATGCAATTATGATGTCTCAAGATAATATTTGGCAATAAATCTAGGCAAAAAAATAAACCAATCATGTATTGGTTTATTTTTTGCCCTTGAAAATTGTAAAATTAACCTTATCTCTTTTGCTGATTTATATGTTTGTTCTTATATTAAACTTATCAGACCTATTATTGTGTCAATTTGTCTAAAAATCCAATGGAGAATTTATGTCAAATCCTACTCAACACACATTTGAAACCGAAGTAGAACAGCTTTTGCACCTGGTTACTCACTCTTTATATTCTAACGCTGATATTTTTGTACGTGAACTGGTGTCAAACGCCTCAGATGCTTGTGATAAACTTCGATTTTTGGCAACTTCAGATGACAGTTTGTATGAAGGTGATAGTCAGCTTGCCATTAAAATTGATTTAGATAAAAATGCCAATACCATTACGATTAGTGATAATGGCATTGGTATGAATGAAGCGGATGCTATTGAAAACTTAGGAACGATTGCCAAATCAGGTACAAAAGCTTTTTTGGAAAAATTATCTGAAACTGATAAAAAAGATGGTAATTTAATTGGTCAGTTTGGTGTGGGTTTTTATTCTGGGTTTATCGTTGCAGATAAAATTACCGTAGAGAGCCGTAAAGCAGGCGAGCCTTCTAATCAAGGTGTGCGCTGGGTGTCTGATGGTACAGGTAAATTTACAACTGAAACGATTGAAAAAGCAACGCATGGCACAGCGATTACTTTACATTTAAAAGAAAATTACGCTACAGGTAGTGACGACGCTCAAAACTACCTAGACCGTTACACCATTAAATCTTTGGTGAATAAATACTCAGACCATATCAGTTTGCCTATCCAAATGCGCAAAGAAGAATGGCAAGATGAGCTTGATGAAAATGGTGAGGTGGTTGCAGGTAAAGGTGAGTATATTTTAACTGATGAATACGAAACTATTAACAAAGCATCAGCATTATGGACACGCACACCAAGTGATATTACTGATAATGAATATCAGGAGTTTTACAAAACCGTAACCTATGATTTTGAAGACCCATTGGCGTGGACGCATAATCGAGTTGAAGGACGTGTACAGTATACTCAACTACTTTACATTCCCAAAAAAGCGCCATTTGATTTGTATGCTCGTGAACATCAACGTGGTTTAAAATTATACGTTAAACGTGTATTTATCATGGATGATGCTGAACAGTTGTTGCCAATGTATTTGCGTTTTGTGAAAGGGGTAATTGATAGTAGTGATTTGCCACTGAATGTCAGTCGTGAAATTTTACAAGAATCTCGCGATGTTAAAGCAATTCGTGATGGCAATGCTCGTCGCATCTTGACTTTGCTTGCTAGTTTGGCAGGTTCTGAAGAAAGTGAAAAACAAGATAAGTTCAAGGCGTTTTATGCTGAATTTGGTGATGTTTTAAAAGAAGGTTTGGGCGAAGACCAAGGTAATCAAGAGCGCATCGCAAAACTGCTTCGTTATGCCACCAGTCAAAACAGCGAAATCGTTACAGGTTTTGCTGATTATAAGGCACGCATGAAAGAGGGGCAAAAAGCCATTTATTATCTGACCGCTGAAAATCTTGCCGCCGCTAAAAACAGTCCACAGCTGGAATTGTTTAATAAAAAAGGCATTGAAGTGATTTTGATGACAGCCCGTGTTGATGAATGGGCAATGAACTTTTTAACCCAATTTGATGGCACGCCACTACAAAATATTGCCAAAGGCGCGGTGGACTTGGGCGATTTAACCGATGAAGCCGAAAAAGAAGAAGCTAAGCAGGCTGAAGAAAACTTAAAACCAGTCGTAGAGCGTTTAAAAACCACGCTTGGCGATAAAGCCAAAGATGTGCGAGTATCTACTCGTTTGGTAGACAGTCCTGCTTGTCTTGTAGTTGGTGATGGTGAATTGACCCCACAAATGGTGCAAATGCTTAAACAAATGGGTCAGCCTGTACCTGATGTTAAACCAACACTTGAGATTAACCCAACTCATCCATTAATTAACAAACTTGAAACTTCTGCTGAATTTGATGATTTAGCACAGGTGATTTTTGACCAAGCACTGCTTGCAGATGGTGGACAGTTGGATGACCCAGCAGGTTATTTAAAACGAGTTAATAAATTATTATTGAAATAAATTTAAATTAATTCATAAGTTAGGTAATCAATAACACCCTGATTTTTATCAGGGTGTTTTTTTACTCTTTTTTTTGAAAAAATTATGTTATTATAGTTTTGATTTGTTCAATGATTTGTTCGTTATGAGGGCAGTGTATGTTTAAATATTTAAATTATGCCATTTTATTTGGAATTTTGGCAATCAGTAGTACAGCTTTTGCTGATAATCAGACCAAAATTGCGCTTGCTAAAAAAGTTGTTTTTTCAGGAAACGTTAGCCCCTATGCTACTTCAAGCCTTAAACAGTTATTACAAAAGGCTCATCGAATCGATGATAGAGAGGCAAGCATAAATCAAGATATTGGCTGTGAATTTGTTGAGCATTATTATTTAGGGTGGGGTCAAGATTTTTCTGCTCAAGACGTTCGCAATTTTAAAGCAAAGGTTGAGCAGTCAGGAATGGTTAAAGTAACATTTAATACCAGTTCTAGTGCAGAACTGGTCGAAATGGATATGGTATGCACCACAAATAGCTGTAAAGTAAACGATGTAAGATATGGATTTAGCGATAATCCAAAAGTTTTGCCAAAACGCATAAGCAATTCCATTAGACGTGACGCTCAAACAATAGTCAATAAAAATAGCTGTTTTTAAAACATGGTTTAAAAATTAAAACAATCTATCTTGATTATTGTTAGATGTTTATTTAACATAATCTATTTTATAAACAGCAAATAACCTCATCATAGCAATGTAACATAGTAATGTAAATCCTTTTAAAATCTGCTAGAATAAAGTCAAATTTTGCGCCCTAATAGGATTTTGCTATGATGACCATTGCAGGTTTTCCCTTCTTAACTGATTTTCAAACAAAAAAGTTATTAAACGATTTGCAAACCAAGGCAGGTTTGTTGGTATCTAAAATTGAAAGTCAGCAAGTCTATGTTTTTGAAAAAAATTTATCTACTGATGAACAAAAAAAAGCCATTGATTTATTAAATCAAGGTCAAATATGTCACATTGCTCCCATTGATAAGACTCAAGTTCAAGTTATTGTTTCACCGCGTTTTGGCACAATCAGCCCATGGTCGTCAAAAGCAACGGATATTTTTACTAACTGTGGCTTAGAAATCAGCCGCATAGAAAGGGTGGTGATTTTTACATTGTCAGGTGAAAATTTGCCCAATCCACTACCTAAAACCGCTGAAAATTTATTGCATGACCGCATGACTCAAAGTTTGGTTTATCACCTTGGTGATGTAGCAAAATTGTTTGAACATGATGAGCCTAAGTATTTAAATTATATTGATATTTTATCGGGTGGCAAGGATGCTTTAATTGAGGCAAATACAACTTTTGGTTTTGCTTTATCCGCTCAGGATATCGATTATTTGATTGAAAATTATACAAAACTTGGCAGAAATCCCACAGATGTTGAATTGATGATGTTTGCTCAGGCAAATAGTGAGCATTGCCGTCATAAAATTTTTAACGCTGAATGGACGTCTGATGGCATTGTACAGGAAAAATCATTATTTAAAATGATTAAAAATACTTATGAAACGCATCCAGAAGGCATTTTGTCAGCATATAAAGATAATGCGGCGGTGATGGAAGGTTTTGTTGCAGATAGATTTTATCCCACCAAAAACGAAAATGGCGAAGCAAAATATGGGTTTCACCATGAGCAAGTAGACATCTTGATGAAGGTAGAAACTCACAATCATCCAACGGCAATTGCTCCGTTTGCAGGCGCTGCTACAGGGTCAGGTGGTGAGATTCGTGACGAAGGGGCAACAGGTCGCGGGGGCAAACCAAAAGCAGGTTTGGCAGGTTTTCATGTGTCGCACTTGCAGTTACCAAATATGCCTGAAAAATGGGAAAATACTGGCAAAATTTCCACAAAAAACTATGGCAAACCTGACCGTATGGCGTCTGCTTTAGAAATCATGACCGAAGCGCCGCTTGGTAGTGCAGCATTTAATAATGAGTTTGGTCGTCCAAATCTAACAGGTTATTTTAGAAGTTTTCAACTTGATACCAGTGAAAATCAAGATGGCACAAATATGCGTGGCTATCATAAGCCGATTATGATTGCTGGCGGTTTTGGTAATATTAAACGTGATTTGGTGCAAAAAAATGCCATCAGTGCTGGAGATTTGTTAATCGTGCTTGGCGGCCCTGCCATGCAAATTGGTTTAGGCGGTGGGGCAGCAAGTTCGGTCGATAGTGGCAAACTGGATGAAGGTTTGGATTTTGCGTCCGTTCAGCGTGATAATGCTGAGATGGAGCGCCGCTGTCAAGAAGTAATTGATGCGTGTTGGGTAATGGGAGCGGACAAAAACCCAATTGTATCCATTCATGATGTTGGGGCTGGTGGGTTATCTAATGCGATGCCAGAATTGGTCAATGACCATGAACTTGGGGCGGTGCTTAATTTACGTAAAGTACCATCATTAGAATCTGGCATGTCACCAATGGCAATTTGGTCAAACGAAGCTCAAGAGCGTTATGTCTTGGCAATCAATCCAAAAGATGAAACATTATTTGATGAAATTTGTCAGCGTGAACGTTGCCCACATGCAGTGCTTGGTGTGGCAACGGATATTCGTCATCTAACCGTAAATGATGACTTATTGCCTGAACAACCTGTGGATTTACCAATGCAGGTTTTACTTGGCGGTACTCCAAAAATGAAACGCGAGTTTACGCGCAAAAATCCTAATTTAAAACCATTGGATTTGTCAGCAATTGATTTAAAAGAATCGGTAACTGATGTGCTAAGACACCCAACTGTTGCTAGTAAATCATTTTTAATCAGTATTGGCGACCGTTCAATTACGGGTATGATTACTCAAGAGCAGTATGTTGGACGTTATCAAATTCCTATAGCAGATGCTGCTGTTACCAGCACTACCATTACTTCTGATACAGGTGAAGCAATGGCAATGGGAGAGCGCACACCAGTTGCATTAATCAACCCAAAAGCATCTGCTCGTTTGGCGGTTGCTGAAACCATTACCAATCTGGCTTCAGCTCGCATTGCAAAAATTTCTGACATTACACTATCGGCAAACTGGATGGCGGCATGTGGAGAGGATAGCGAAGATGCGGCACTGTTTGATGCAGTTCATGCAGTTGGTGAGGAGCTTTGCCCTGCGCTTGGAATCTGTATCCCAGTAGGTAAAGATAGTCTATCTATGCGTACCACATGGAAAGAAGGCAAAGAAAACAAACAAGTTGTTTCACCAATGAGCCTTGTTATCACCGGGTTTGCACCCGTTACTAATATTCATAAAACCATCACTCCAGAACTTACTAATCAGAACAGTATTTTATATCGTTTGGATTTATCAGGCGGTCAATATCGCTTGGGCGGCTCAATTCTTGCTCAAACATTAAGCCAATTGGGTGATGATTGCCCTGATGTCGATAATGCGGATGATTTAATTGCATTTTTCAATCTTATCCAAAATGCCAACGAACAAGATTTGATTTGTGCTTATCATGATGTTTCTGATGGTGGTTTAATTGCAACAGTAGCTGAAATGCAGTTTTCTGCTCGCGTTGCCATAGATTTGGTTCTAGCCAAAGATAAACTTATTGAGCAGTTATTTTCTGAAGAAATTGGCGCCGTGGTGCAAGTATTGCCTGAAAAACAAGCTGAATTCTTGGCGCTTGCCAAAACCTTAAATGCTGATAAATTCTTGAGCAAAATTGGCGTGGTTAAAGAAACTGTTATAGGTGGCGGCAATGTTGATGATTTGACCATCTTTGTAGTCAAAGATATACAAAATCCTATTGACACAGAAGAAACCACTTACCGTTTTAAACGTGCTGATTTACAAAAACATTGGACAAAAGTCAGCCATGAGATTGCTCGTTTACGCGACAATCCCGAATGCGCCGACCAAGAATTTGCTTTGATTGATGATATTAATCATCATGGGTTGATTGCTTTTGCTAATTATGATTTAAATCAAAGGGTTGAGGCTCCTTATTTAAACAGCCGTACCACTAAACCCAAAGTTGCTATTTTACGTGAACAAGGCGTCAATGGACACTTAGAAATGGCAGCTGGCTTTAGTTTGTCAGGGTTTGATGCAATTGATGTGCATATGAGCGATTTGTTAAAAGGGCGAATTAATCTACGTGATTTTGAGGGGCTTGTGGCGTGTGGCGGTTTTAGTTATGGCGACGTTTTAGGAGCAGGTTCTGGCTGGGCAAATTCGGTGCTGTTTCACGATGAATTGTGCATGATGTTCGCTCGATTTTTCCATCGTCCAGAAACCTTTACACTTGGCGTATGTAACGGCTGTCAAATGATGGCGCAATTAAAAGATTTGATGGTGGGAGCGGAACATTTCCCAAGATTTACTTATAATAAATCCGCTCGTTTTGAAGCGCGTACCGTCAATGTCAAAGTAGAGCGTACTAAATCAGTATTATTAAAGGGCATGCAAGATAGTATTTTACCTGTGGCAGTAGCGCATGGTGAAGGCTATGCCAATTTGACTGATAAAGCGATACATGAGCTTGGATTGCATGGTCAAATTGCTTTGCGTTATGTGGATAGTCAAGGCAATCCAACAGAACATTATCCATTAAATCCAAATGGCTCACCACAGGGTATTACGGGTATTTGTAGCAATGATGGTCGGGTAACTTTAATGATGCCACACCCAGAACGTACCTTGCGCGCCATCAATCATGCTTATAAACCCAAAGAATGGGATAAAGACGGTGCGTGGCTAAGAATGTTCCGCAACGCTCGAGCATTCTTGCGTTAAAATTGGCGTAAAAAATGCAATGTAAAATAAAGTGATTTATCTTATAATATATTGTTTTTAAAAGATAAAGATATTGGTGTAATTTTAATCACAATTTATTAGGCAGTATCAAACATCAATATGTAACAATATTGAGATTTTGAAACAATGTCTATACTGGGTAAACATATCCATTGGTTAAAATAGTAATTTATAAAATCACCAATATCCGCTTTGATGATAAAAACGGCATGATTTTAAATGTCGTTTTTTATTATTAGTTGTTTGTCACGATTGACTTAATTAAGAATTTTTTTAATGAAAACAATAATAACTTGCAGTATGCAATTTTTATACCATTTATGGTTAAAATTTGTTTATTTTTGCAAATTTTATAGACAAAGTACAGTGATTTGGTTACAAAGTGTAATGAGTGCAACTAATTATTTTAGTATAATTAATCGCTTAAAAAAATGGTGGACTTTATCAAAAGATGATTACCTTAAATGAATTTGAACGTTTGATTGTGATAAATATCGACCAACAACTAGAACAAAGACTGGTGATTGGCGATGAGGGTGAATTTTTGCAAGAATGGATTTTAACACTCTCTGGAATGAACAAACACGAAAAATACCAACGATTACGGGATTTGTTAAACAATCTTTTGGTAGCTGATATTGGTGAGAATGTATTATTTCGTATTATGTCGGGACTGACCAGCTGTGTGGATCAAACCGTGAGTATGCTGCATCATGATTATGTTTATGAACATCGGGTATTGTCCAGTGAGCAGCAAAAAAGTGTTTTTGAAGTGCGTGATTTGTATTTTTTGATGATTTTGATTTATAAAAATATTGCTACGCGAGCTTATATTCACTTACACCAAGATAGTGATGATGGTTTTTATAATCAAACAGGCTGGCTAAAAAAAGTAGTCAGTATGAGCTCAGATGCCAAAAAACTCATTACTGCTAGTATTTATCATATGATGGGTTTATATCTAAAGATAATTTTAGAATTTGCTTTAAATTATGAGCATACTCCAAGAATTGTTTGGCAGCAGTTAAATTTTTGGTATTTGCGAGCCGTACAAGAAGACATTGCTTATCATAAAATGACAAAAAGCGCCAATACAAGTGCGAAAAATTCCATCAATGGACGTTATGAGCAGGCTTGTATTGCTAGTTTTATCAATTTTTTTGCGTATCGTCGTCAAGATATGTTGATGATGTTTAAAATATTACCAGATTGGGTTAATTTGATTCAGAGCACTTTTGAGGCTCGTCCCGAGTTACGCTTATTTGTCAATTTATCAGGAAATTATCCGCCAGAATTTATTACGCCTTATGCTACTGTCAATCCATACAGTGAAGAATATCAATGTTTGTTTTTTGATGCGTCAGCCTTGGTAAGCCAGCTTAAGAAAATTCAATCAGGTAAATACATCAGTAATTATGCGCAGGCGATTTTTGAAAGACGCTTGGCGACATTGGCGTTATTATCATTTGACCGTTATGCCAAACAAGATAAGATTGACCGTATTGGACAACAACCAAACTTGCTTTTAACGGGATTTGGGGCGATTTTTTATGAAATTTCAGGTGGCAAAACGCTTGCTGAAGTCATTGACTTATCAAACATTCAAGACACTCAGCCTAAACAAATTAAACAACTATTACATCAAGATTTTCCACAAGAAAGGGTAATTGTTAGCAGCAAAAGTGATATTTTGACACGATTTTATTATGTCAATCCACCATTTGGTAAGGCGATTGATGGTAGTTCTAATATTCAAAGAAATTTTTTACAAGTTTTTGGGATTTTTGCTTTAAAATCAGAAAATAGTACCCAAAAAAATCCTTGGAAGCTTGGCGTGGCTCAGTGGGTGGATAAATATTTAGATAATGTTGAAGTCGATGGTCGATTACTTGGCCGGATTTTATTGACAGCAGGTGTGCGTTTATTAAGCCATGATGATAGAGGTCAAGATTACGTACATGCTTTATTGATTGAGGGCGATGAACCTGGCCATCAAAGCACACTGATTATTCCACGTTGTCATTTTAAAGTAGGGGATTTATTGTTGATGAGAACAGGCGTCAAAGAAATAGAGTTAAGATTGGAACGCAATTTGCTTTCTACTGATGAAGTAGAACAATATCAAATTGTACGTCTTAACGGATAATTTGGATAAACAATAAACTATAATTTGTAACAGAGTCGGGTAAACCAAAGTGACCAAAAAAACTTTAAACCTATTGATGATTGATGAAGACCAAATGTATGCTGAAAATTTGGTCAAAATACTGTATGCATATTATGATGAAGTGAATTTAGGTTTTTTGGATGAAAAAGCTGAATTTATTAAAATTTTGCGTCATGAATGGGATGTGCTAATTTTTAATCGGGCTTATGACTTGACTTTGACGGATGTAGTAGGAATTATTCAAGAGCAAAATGTTGAATTGCCAATTATTGAGCTGGTAAAAAGTGAAGAGGCAGCAACCATCAATGAATTTGGTTATGCTGAATTGATTTCAGGCAACATGATAAAATCATTGGTTGTAGGGCAAGATGATAGAATCGTTATGGCAATATGTTTACAAGCCGATTTTATCAAAAGCAAACGCCAAACCCAAAACTTAAGAAATATCTTAAGAGAAGCTGAACAGCGTGCTAATATTTTAATCAAAAACTCAAAATCAGCAGTGGCATATATTGACCAAGGGGTGCACATTTACGCCAACGACCCATATCTTGAGATGTTTGGTTATGATTCTATAGAAGAAATCATTGGTGTGCCTGTGGTAGATTTATTTGCCAGCGGCGATGATGTTAAAGGTTTTAAGCAGTTTTTAAGTCGTTTTAGTAAAGGCGACCGCAAGCAAGTTGAGTTTAATTTTGAGAGCAAACGTACCGATGGCTCAACTTTTGCTTCAAAATTACAATTGGCGGCAGCGACTTTAGAGGGTGAGCCAGTAACACAAATGATTATTCAGCAAAATAAAGTTGGTGATGCTGAATTAATTAAAAAATTAGCAGAAGCAGAACGTCAAGATGTTTTAACAGGGTTGTATAACCGCTTGGCATTTGACGAAATGTTATCTAGAGCTTACCGTCAAGTCATCAATGGCGATAGCCACCTTGCCAGTTTGCTGTATGTACGTATGGATAATATGGGCAAGATTAGTTCAAGTACGGGACTCACGGGTGTTGATGCATCTGTCAAACAAATATCATACTTGCTTAGTGAACACTTTGACAAAGTGGATGCGACCGTTTGCCGTTTTGGTGATACCAGTTTTACGGTTTTAATCCACGATATCAACCAAGAAGAAGTTGTCAAACTTGCTCAATTGGTTTGTCAAAAAGCATCGAGTCTATTGATTGAGGTAGGTTCTCGTACAGTAACCACCAGTTTATCCATTGGTATTGTCATGATTGATATCAATTCACCAGAACCGCAAACAATCTTGGAGCGCGCTATAGATACTGCGCATGATATTGACCCTGAAGGCGAACCTTTAGATAAAGTAAAAGTATTTGATATCAGCCAAATTGCTGGCGAAGACGAAGAGCTGATGGGTGAGTATTTAAAAAATGCTTTAACAAACAATACATTAAAATTAAGTTATCAGCCAATTTACGATATCGAGGCGGATAATAATGATTTGTTTGAAGTTTATGTAACCTTGCCACAAGCAGATGGTACCTTGATGACATTGGAAAAAATTGCCCCAATTGCTAAAAAGCATGGGCTTTGCATGGCATTAGACCGCTGGGTGTTGATTAATGCGTGTAAAAATCTGGCGATGGTACGAAAAATGCATGCCGACACTCGTCTTTTAATCAGTTTATCATCGGCATCACTTGAAGACAGTGCCTTGGCAAGCAATGTAACCAAATTAGTACAAGCCATTGGCGGTGGTAGTGATGTGGTGAGTTTGCAGTTTAATGAACAAGAACTGATTGACTATATGGCAATTGCAAAACGACAATTCATCGCTTTACAAAACATTAATTGCCGCTTGGGTGTTTATAGTTTTGGCAGTACTGCTAAATCTTTGGAAGTGTTGGAACATCTAGCACCAGCAACTGCAAGGCTTGCCAGAAGTTATACTAAAGATTTGCACCGTGAAGACAATCTAAATGCTTTAAAATCTTTGGTAGATAGCGCTAATGAACGTCACGTTGGAGTTTTGATGCCATATATTGAAGACCCTTCTACAATGTCTACCGCTTGGTCTGTAGGCGTGAAGTTTTTACAAGGTAATTATCTGCAACCTGCCGACAGTCAAATTGTATATGCTCCACCTGCTGAAGCCTAACAAACACATTAAACTGACAGGAGTCTTTTAGACTCCTGATTTTTTAGTTATGTTTATGCTTGGTTGTTTTATTGGCTTTGTTTATGTATCAAATAAAAAAATAATAAAGGAAGTTTTGATGAATTCTTCAACATTTATCCAGCAAAAAATTCAAATTCTACTAAACACATTGAATCAAATCATTTTAGATAAGGAACAAGCAGTAAAACTGGCGGTAGCATGTTTGTTGGCAGATGGACATTTATTACTTCAGGATTTGCCGGGTATGGGTAAAACCACACTAGCACATAGTTTGGCTCAGCTCTTGGGTATGGATTTTAATCGGGTGCAATTTACCAGCGATATGTTACCTGCTGATATTTTGGGAACGATGGTTTTTGATGGCCATAAACAAGAATTTTACTTTCGTCAAGGAGCGATTTTTACTCAATTATTGTTGGCTGATGAAATTAACCGTTCTAGCCCAAAAACCCAATCCGCTTTATTGGAAGCTATGGAAGAAAAACAAGTAACTCAAGATGGTCAAAGTTATCCACTGCCAAAACCATTTTTTGTCATTGCTACCCAAAACCCACTTCAGCAGGCGGGCGTTTATCCATTACCAGAATCTCAGCTTGACCGTTTCTTGATGTGTGTGTCTTTAGGGTATCCGTCACAATTAGCAGAACGTGAACTGTTGGAAGGCATCAGCAGAAGACAAATGATTGCTCAATTGTCAGCAATTTTAAACGTTGATGAAGTGGTGCAAGCTCAAAAAGAAGCCTTAGAATTATACATTGCGCCTGTGGTTTTGGATTATATTCAAAAACTGGTTGCTAAAACACGCAGCAGTCAAGAATATCATGGTCTATCTCCTCGTGGTGTTTTAGCATTAAAAAGAGCCGCGCAGGCTTATGCTTATGTATTGGGTCAAAGTAACGTTGCCATTGATGATGTGCAAGCGGTATTTGCAGCAGTTGCTGACCATCGTTTGGGACAAAAGTTTGTTCCTTTTTATTATGCTAATGGCTCAACCAAAGAGACCATTGCAGCAAAAATCTTGCAACAAGTTGCGACAGATTAATAAATCAGCAGTTAATTATATGAATAACCTTAGCAAAGATGCTGTTTTAAAAAAACATCTTATAAAAAACTGGCTTCAAAATACCTCCATCTATACACGCATTGAGCGGTTTGTTCAAATTCGTAGCCCTCGCTGTGATGATGTTACGCTTGGAATTAAAAATGTTTATGTATTTTTGGATAAAAATGGCATTTTATTTGTATTGCTTTTGCTATTAACTTTTGTGCTTGGAGTGAATTATTCTAATAATTTGGTGTTGGGTTTGTGTTTTTATTTGTCAGCTATTTGGTTTGTAAGTATTTTTTATACTTTTGTGCAAGTATCAGATTTACATATTAAGCTGATGGAAGTGCCATTATCACCATCAAATCAAAAATCATATGTTTTGGTGGAATTAAGCAGTAAAAGTGGCAAACCAAGCCAGCAAATCACATTGTATTTTGACCAAATAGATGGTGATAAAAAAGCAGAAATTACCCACATTGCTTTGGTGGATAAAGTAGTTTTGTGTCAGGTTGCCATTAACACCAGAGAACGAGGAAAGATGATTCTACCGCGGCTGATTGTCAAAAGCACCTATCCGTTTGGAGTTATCCAGGCGTGGTCTTATGTTTATTTTGCTACACCAATGTATGTTTATCCAGAACCCATCAGCATCAATGATGAAGAAATTTATCAAAAAATAAAAAGTGATGATAATGCACAAAACTACGCTTTAGGACAAGAAGATTTTAGCCATCTTCAAAAATATATTCTAGGTGAAAATTTATCCAGAGTATCTTGGGTGCATTTGGCAAGAGGGCAAGAGATGCTTACAAAAAAATTTTCTGAACAAATAGGTACAAGTTGGCAGTTAAACTATACAGATATGCCCGCCAAAGACCACGAAACCAAATTAAGTCAGCTTTGTTTTTTGGTTGACAAATTATCTCAAACTCAAACGCCTTTTTCACTGGTACTGCCCAGCCAAACTCAACCCTCTCAAATAGGTGTAGGAGATGCATTTGTACGTCAAAGTCTTTTGCGTTTAGCTTTAGAGCCAAAAGCTTAGCTGTTTTTATTTTGCTTATCTTTTATACATAACCACTATTTTTGTCGCTTTATATCCAACATTTATGACCGCACCTATTTTTGAAGACTACGCCTTAGGTAAAAAAACATTATCAGACAGCAAGATTTATCTGTTTTCATGGCGAAAAAAACTTCTTGCCTTGCCAGCATATCATTGGCTACTGATGGTGTTTTTATTGGTGCTGATTCCCCATTTATCGGTTTTACCTATGTGGCTGACAGGGTGGACAATGCTGATGATTGTGCTACAAGTACCAATAGTAAAATTAGGATTGTCTCGCCTGACATCAGGGCGATTAAAACGCATTTTTAATCCATTAAAAATTTTTTCATTATTTGTTATTTCTTTTTTTGTTTGGATTAATTTTAATCAAAGTTTTAGTGTAGAATTTACCGTTGGCTTACTTTTGGCTGTTTTTTCAGCAAAAATATGTGAATTTTACAATCGCCGAGATGGATATATTTTACTCAATTTATCATTATTTATCTTGGCAACCGCTTTTTTATTAAGGCAGGATATTGGCGTAGTGTTGATAGGGCTGCCCGTATTTTTTGCCACCTTAATTGGGTTTATTGCTTTAAATGACAAAGATGAGCAAACACCCACAAAAAGACTCAATACACTTGGTTTACTTGTCTTGCCTGCGTTGCCTTTATTGGTAGTGTTATTTGTCTTTTTTCCTAGAATCCCGCCTTTATGGTCCTTGCAAATATCGGGTGATAAAGCCGAGACGGGCGTATCAGAAACCATGTCCCCAGGCGATTTTTCAAATTTAAGTCGTTCTAGCGAACTGGCGTTTCGAGTAGAGTTTTTAAATACCCCTCCTAGCCGTTTTGATATGTATTGGCGAGGTTTGGTTTATGAAAGTTTTGATGGCGCAACTTGGCGAATGAATGATGAATTGATGCAGGTATATTCGCCAAGACATGAAACCACACCACCGCACTGGGCTCAAATTAAACAAGGTGGATTTTATGATTATCGGGTAATTTTAGAGCCAACCCAGCAGTATTGGTTGTTTGCTTTGGATTATCCAATTCCATATGATGAAAATTATATGTATCTGACCAATAGTTTTACTTTACAATCATTGATCGATGTGACCAAGCAATTAAGTTATACCGTACATTCCTACCCTGATGCGGTTATTGGTAAGGCTTTAGATGCGAATCAACGTCAGATAAATTTAGAAATTCCTAAAGGCAATCCTCAATCACAAAAATTTGCTCAAAAAATGTACGAACAAAGCGGTCATGACCCTGAAAAATACGTTCAAAACATTCAAACGTACATTCAAGCACAAGGATTTAAATACACATTATCCCCACCACGTTTACATAATCACCGAATTGATGAATTTTTATTTGATACCAAGGCAGGATTTTGTGAGCATTATGCTTCTAGTTTTACTTTTTTGATGCGTGCTGCTGGCATTCCTGCACGTGTGGTTGGTGGATATCAAGGCGGAGAGCTTGGTGCTGACGGCAAAAGCTGGGAGGTGCGCCAGATGGATGCACACGCTTGGAGCGAGATTTGGTTGGAAAATAAAGGTTGGGTGCGTATTGACCCAACAGCATTTATTGCTCCTGACCGTATCGAAAACGGAATGAATAATACGACGCAAAAATCCGCTGATGAATTATTTGGTAATGATATAAAAGGTAAATGGTATTATCAGCAATTTCGTCTTTTTAAAATGTTCAATCGCTATTCAGACCAAATTAGTTATTATTGGCAAAAACAAATTGTTGGATTTAATCAAGATAAACAAAAAAATGCATTATCCAAGTGGTTTAATATCCATAATATCCAAGAGCAATTTATAGTATTAATAACGCTACTTGGAGGGTTAATTCTTTTATTTGTATTTTGGGTGATGCAAAAACGCAAAAAACGTTATCATCCATTGGATTTGCCATTAATGTTATTATCTAAAAAATTAACCAAAGTCAATCCTATTTTGGCTAAAGCCACAAGTGAACCTTATTTGTCGTGGCTAGACAGAGTTGGAAAAGAGATTTTGGATAAAAAAACCATTCAAGAAGTGCAAGGTTTGTATCGTCAATATCGTTATGGTCAACATAAAGCAAATCAACAAACTATCAAAAAGATGAACCAATTAACCAAAGAAGTTTTGAATTCATTTCATCAAAAACATTAAAAAGGTATTTGAGTAAAATTGTTTTTAATTCAATTATTGTTATAATGATGATGATTTAAACAAATGGATATGTGTTATCATGATAGTATCAAAACAATTGGATAATGAAGAGATATTACTACCTGAGTATCTACAACAAAATACTCAAAATTCCTTAACAAAACTTGTTATTGTCTCATC
The DNA here is from genome assembly GCF_055193055.1 of Moraxella sp. I5G. Classification (NCBI taxonomy): domain Bacteria; kingdom Pseudomonadati; phylum Pseudomonadota; class Gammaproteobacteria; order Moraxellales; family Moraxellaceae; genus Moraxella; species Moraxella sp. I5G. The sequence goes on from NZ_JBUXLH010000005.1 coordinate 56,718, forward strand.
AGCTGATGAATTATTACAATATTTAAAACAGACAAAAGACCCCATTTTATGGTTGGATTTAGAGTTATGTTCCCAAAATGATGTTAAGGATGCATCTGGTTATGACAATAATAAAAATAAACCCACTTGTCAATTATTAAAAGGAGCTATGGTAATTGATAATTACTGTTGCATGTTTGATAAAGAACAGTTTATTTCTTGGCATACAGTCATTATAAAATTGATGAATCAATCCCACTCTCTAGGCGGTCATAATATTATTGATTTTGATTTACCAGAGCTTGTCAAACTTTTTGAAAGTCTAAATAATATAACAATTGATGAACGCATGCTCAATGCATGGCAACAAAAATCCTATGATACGCTTAGATTGTCAAGTTTGTTGTTTCCTCATCAGCCTAGCCATGCACTAAGCAAACTATACAAAGCCAACACTCAAAACAATCATCCTATTTTTGATTGTATAGAAAGTCGATTAATATTTGAGCGGTGCAAGGTGGCATGGGCTCACTTATCCAACGTATGGCAGTCATTATTTTATCAGCTATTGCCAGCTATCAAACCACTCAATCATTTTAAATATGATTTTTTTGAAGTGGCAGATAATCCACTTAACTGGCAGGAATTATTCAGTGATTTACCGGTTGGAGATAAAACGGCATTGATGGATTTTTTAAATCAAAAAATTAAAACTGCCCAAAACTGGAAAAATCTTGGAGCCGCTTGTTTTGTGAGCTGGTTGCGATTTTTTGATAAACCAAGCGCTCGTCGTCCAATTTGGATAATGAAACACGACGTTTTTCAGACGGGTTTTGTGCAAGCTGAACAGCTTTTTTGGCAGAATGATACTCAGAATGAACAAAAATTAAACGATTGGTTGGATACAGAATGTCAGGCGTTTTTTGGTTATAATTTGCGAGATGGTCAAAAAAATATTATTAAAAACATTTTCCAAGACCAAAATATGACTCTTGGTATTTTACCAACAGGTGGCGGCAAAAGTTTATCGTTTCAGTTGCCCGCTTTAATTATGAGTAGATACCATCGCGATTTGACGGTGGTAATTTCACCGCTGCAAGCGCTGATTGAAGACCAAGTCATTGATTTAAAATTAAAACTTGAAAAATCACGTTTTAGCGATTATAAAACACGGATTGGTTATCTAACCGCCAATCAAGCTCCCGAAATACAAAATGAGGTTTTAACTGCTGTATGGCTGGGTCAGGTGGATATTTTGTATTTAAGTCCAGAACGATTGGGTGCAACTTGTATTAAAAAATTATTAAAACACCGCCCGCCTGCGTTTTGGGTGTTAGATGAAGCTCACACCTTAAGCCAATGGGGCATTGATTTTCGCCCTGATTTTTTACGCATTGCTGAACACATTATGGCGTGTTACGGCATCCAATTAAAAGATACCCAATCAAATACACAAGCTGATTTATATCAAACAGACTTATTAGAACAGCTTGAGCGCCCAATAGATTTTACCCCGCCAAAAATTGCCCTAGTCACTGCAACGGCTTCTAAAAAAATTCGTGACGATTTAAAAAAAGAACTAACTGATAAATTAATTCCTTTGGTGGGCGCAACAAAAGATTTGGTGCAATGTGGTGTTAGTTTGGATGATTTTCAGGTGTGGCGAGATAATATTTTGTTGTCTTTTTTAGAAGTTCCTAAAGACAGATACGATAAAAAAACTCAAACTTATACACCACATTATCGCTACACAGAAATTTTAAAAATTATTCTGAAAAGAAAATTGGAATATCAAATCCAGTGCATTGAAGCCAATAAAGAAAATAAAGGCGTGGCTTTGGTTTATGTTCGTAATAGAAAACTGTGTGAAGCGTATGCCAGCGATTTTGCCGATAAAGAGTTAAAAGCTGCTTGTTATCATAGCAAGTTATCCAAATCTCAAAAACAAAATGTCTTATCGCAATTTAAAAATCATGAGCTGGATGTGGTCGTTTGCACAAATGCTTTTGGCATGGGGATTGACAAAGAGGGCATTCATACGGTTATTCATTCGGGTGTACCAAATAATTTAGAATCGTATGTCCAAGAGATTGGTCGTGGCGCCAGAAAAGAAGGCGAAGTTGCGCATGCATATTTGTTGTGGAGTGAAGAAGACATTGAGCTCTTATTTTCTCAAGATAAAAAATCGCGCATTCCGAACGAAAAAACACTTCATGATTGTTGGGAAGTTGTTAAAACAGCTACGACCAAACCTCCAAAAGAATGCTGGATTAACGCTCATTCGTTATCGCCTATTTTACAGATCGACGAACCTGAAGAACTAAATACTCAAATACGTATTGTGCTTTTGGCTTTGGAGCGTCACGGATTATTAAAAGAAAAAGAACGCCAACCTGCCTATATCAGTATTAAACTTTTAAAAAAACCCGACAATGAATTTGGACGAGAATTTGTATTAATTTATCAAAAATTAGTTGAATTGGGCGAGCAATTTGAAAAATCAAATCAGGTACAAAGTCATTATTACTTGCCAGATTTGGCGCAAGTTTTAGGTTATTCGATTAAAGATTTATTAAAAAAAATTGGTAAAATAGTGGAATTTGGTTCAATAGAATGGCAAATCTACTTAGCTATTAAATCCAAATACACCCAAGTTTATCAAAAAACATTATTTAATCGTGCAATCCGTGCATGTTACGCCATACAGCAATGTATTGCAGAGCAAAACTTAGAGGGGCAAGAATCGATTGATGATAATATCGCTTATGATGGCTATACCAGCATTCATGATGGTGCCTTACTAAATTGGATGAAAAAAAATCAAATCAATCTGAAACCAAAAGAAATCTTTGCTGTTTTACGTGCTTTAAATGTGCTTTTTGCGCGTCAAAATCGTTACCAATGGCAGATTGAACCCACACATGAAGTTAAAAATCGTTTAAAACAAGAAGACAAGACACATAGCTGGACATCGTGGCTTGAAATTGCTGAAGAAAATCACCGAAATTTAGAAGAACTTTTTGAATATTTGCAAAGTCATATGCCTGATAAAAAAGGCGCATTAGAATACTTTAATTTGCATGATTTGGCTTTGACATTGCAGCTTAGTTGCCATGACACATTGCTAAGATTGCAAATGCTGCAAAATTTAAACATTATTGAGCTTTCATGCCTTGACGGCTCAAATGAGCTGGTGTTTTTTGTAGAAAAAGGCACAAAAACCAAACTGCATTCAGATGTTGCTTATCAGTATTTAAAAGAGCATTACGATGAACGTTGTCAGAAGATTCATGTATTGTATCACTGGCTAAAAGAAAATAATCCTGACATCAAAAGACAGATGTTGGAAGATTATTTTCGTTATGGTATGCAAAAAATCGTACAAAAATATTTGCCAGAGGATGTGGATTCAACTAAACCTTATTTAAAAAATTATCGTCAGCTTATTTTACCCTCTTGGTTAAGTAACACTCAAAGAAGCATCATCACCAACACCAGTCGCGCATCTCTAGTGCTAGCAGGACCGGGTTCGGGAAAAACCACCGTCGTGGTGCATCGAGTGGCGTATTTATTGATGCAGGAAAATATTGACCCGCAAAAAATACTGATTTTAGCTTACAATCGCATGGCGGTGTATGAGTTAAGAGCACGACTAAAAAAACTGGTGGATAAACATGCAAATGGCGTTACCATCACCACGTTTCATGGGCTTGCAAGAAGCATCATTGACCGTAATGAAAATGATGTATCCCAAGAAGAATTAGCTCCCATTATCAATCACTTAAAAGATGGTAATAAAACCCATAACAATAAACTCATGAGCGAATTAGAAGATGCCGCTCGTTATATTTGGTTGATTGATGAGGCAATACGTACTTTAAAAGAAGACCCTAAGTTTTTCCAATATATTATGGTCGATGAATTTCAAGATGTGGATGAAAAACAATACACCATGATTGGCATGCTTGCTGATTTAAAAATGGTGGATGATGAAGAGCAACATAATGAAAATACTCAAAAATTAGATAAAATAACAGCGAATAAGGATAATTATGAACAGCAAGGCTATTTGATGGTAGTGGGCGACGATGACCAAAATTTATATGAATGGCGTGGAGCCAGTGTGCGCTTTATTCAAGAGTTTGAAAAAAATTATCACATTACCGACAGTCAAAAATTTTATTTATTGGAAAATTATCGCAGTAGTTGTGATATTGTTGAGCTGGCAAATGCCTTCATTGAGCAATCAATACCTCAAAAAAATCGCTTAAAAACTCCTGAGCATGCAGTCATTGCTAAAGGCGACAATCCCAATATGGGCATTCGTTTTGGCGGGTTTGAGCAACCAAAAGGCATTGATATGGCATACTGGTTAAGCTGTGATATTGCTCAGAAACTTAAAAATATGACAGAAACGGGTGAAAAACAAAGCATTGCCGTACTTGCGCCAAGATGGGAAATTTTTGACGCTATTCAACATTATTTGCAGATAGAAGGTATTGAAAGTCAGCGTTTTAATGAGCAGGAAAATCGCTTGCTGCCAGCCAATAGCGTGGTTGGAAGGGCGCTGCAAAATTATATTATGAGCCTGACCGATGAGAAAGCAAGGGAATTTTTGGATGACCTAAATCAAAGCGGGGCAATAAAAGTTTTGGAAGCGTGGCGAAAAAAATATAATTTTAATCCACTGGATAACGCTTGGCAGGCAATTTTACATAATGTATCTAAAGTATCATTATTTAATTTAGACAACTTATTAACCGCTATTAAAACCGCTGAATACGACAATGATAAAGCGGTATCACTGATTACTTATTACAGTGCTAAGGGCATGGAATTTGACCACGTTTATGTTGTTGATGATAGAAATTACTTTGCTGATAATTTGGGTGATTTTCGTTCATTGTATGTGGCATTAACACGAGCAAAACATTCTTTAACCATCTTACAAAACAAAGAACAATATAATCGGGTTTTATGTGATTTACTTTATAAAAATAAAATGGGCGAGATCATGAAAATTGATTTGGTAGAAAAGCCCAAATTTTTGCAGTTTAATCGGTATTTAACATTAAAAGAAATCCATTTAACACCATCTGAATTAACAAAAGATGATGACGCAAGAGCTTTTATTCCACAAACCTTTGCTAAAGATTGGGGGTGTAATACGGTGGATTTAAGTCAAGTTTTTAAAAATGACCACGGTCAGGGTTTTTATTCTAAAAAGAATAGGCTTTTGGTAAAATTTTCCAATTATTTTAAAAAAGAGCCTTACGCTGCAGATGTAAAAATTTTAAGTTTTACCACAACCTATTATTTTCAGCGTGAATTGAGCTATTATCAGCAAGTCGGTTACAACGGCAACGAGCGAGAACATTGTCTAATTATACCGTTTGTAACCATTATTAAGCCGCTAAATCGTTAATTTGCGGATGTATGCAACATAAATGACAACGTTAATGTAAATCAACACACCAATATTTTAAAGTGGTATATTCATCAAGCCCATATTTAGAGCCTTCTCTCCCAAAACCTGACTGCTTGATACCGCCAAACGGGGCAACTTCGTTAGAAAGCAGTCCTGTATTTTGCGCGACCATTCCATATTCTAATTGCTCACTCATGCGCCATGCTAAAGCATAATCTTGAGTATAAAAGTAACTGGCTAAGCCAAAATCACTATCATTGGCAAGTGTTAAGACTTCATCTTCATCATCAAAACCAAAAATTGGCACGATGGGCGCGAAAATTTCTTCATGACTGATAAGCATTTTTGAAGTTAAATTTGTGATGATGGTTGGTTCAAAGCAGTATTGTCCAACTGGGCTGGGATTGCCACCAAGAATTAGTTTTGCGCCTTTATCTAAGGCATCTTTAAGTAGGAATTGAGTTTTTTCAAGAGCTTGCCGATTAATCAAAGTGCTAATGTCTGTATCAGGGTGTAAGCCATTTCCTAATTTTAGTTGTTGAACCTTATTAACCAGTTTGTCAATAAAGATTTCTTTAATGGTGTTTTGAATATAGATTCGGTTTGCGCAAACACATGTCTGTCCAGCGTTACGAAATTTAGAGGCGATAAGCCCATCAACGGCTTTATCTAAGTTGGCATCCTCAAATACAATAAAGGGCGCATTACCACCTAATTCCAAAGATAGTTTTTTTAAGCTGTCAGCGCATTCTGCCATAAGTTTTTTGCCAGTTGCGGTAGAACCAGTAAAAGACAGCTTAGCAATACGTGGGTCTTTGGATAAAATAGAACCAATTTCTGATGAATGACCAGTAACAACCTGCAAAACACCATCTGGCAAGCCTGCAACTTGACCTAAATACGCCAGCGCCAATGCAGTAAAAGGCGTTTGACTGGCAGGTTTTACCAACATGGTGCAACCTGATGCCAAAGCAGGCGCGACTTTTCGGGTAATCATTGCAGCAGGAAAATTCCAAGGCGTGATAGCTGCACAAACACCAATAGGTTGTTTTAACACCAAATAACGTTGCTGACTGCTCTTGCTAGTTAAAACATCACCATCTAGACGTTTAGCTTCTTCAGCAAACCAGCGAATAAAACTATTAGCGTAGGCGATTTCACTTTTGGACTCTTTAATGGGTTTGCCTTGCTCTAACGTCATGATGGTCGCTAAATCGTCGCAATTATCATCAATCAGCTTTGCCCATTGCTGTAAAATTTGACTGCGCTGATGAACACTTTGGTTCGCCCAAGATTTTTGACTGGCTTTGGCATACCCAATGGCTTTTTGCACATCATGGCTGGATAATGCAGGAACGCTGCCTAAAAATTGACCATCAAAAGGATTATGAACAGCGATGGTATTTCCATTGCTGGTTTGCCATTTGCCATTAATCAAACAGGCTTGTTGAAATAAAGCGATATTTTGTAATAAAGTCATCATGACGCGTACCTAAATTAAATGCTGAAGTTTGTTTGGTATATTGCCTTTAGATTATAACAAATTTCTTATTTGTAATGATGATTTTAAAATAGTGATTTAAAAATAATAGGTTAAAATGAACTTTATAAAAAAGACATGGTTAATTATGATTAACCATGTCTGATATTTTATTGAATCACCATTAAAAAAAGCAATTTATCTAAAAATGACTGAAACAATATTAATCTTTAAAGTTATTAAACTGCAAAGGCACTCCAAACGATTTTTCTTTTAAAAATGCCATAACTGCTTGCAGATTATCTTTTTTCTTGTCATTAACGCGAATTTTATCGCCTTGAATGCTAACCGAAGCCTTTAAGTCGGATTCTTTAATGGCTTTGGCAATCTTTTTGGCACTGTCGCTGTCTAGACCATCTTTTAATTTAATCAGCTGTTTTGTGCTTTTTCCTGAAGCTGTCTTGTCTTCTGGTTCTAAAGATTGTAAATCTACACCACGTTTAATTAATTGTTTTTCAAAAATTGCGTATACATTTTCTACTTGCAATTCATTATCAGCGGTAATAGTAACGGTTTTATTTTTTTCATTTAATTCAACATGAATGTCGCTACCTTTAAAATCAAAACGTGTGGCAATCTCTTTTTGAGTGTTGCCAATGGCGTTTTTAACTTCTATTAATTGCAGTTCTGAAACAATATCAAATGAAGGCATATAATTTCCTTAAAAAATAATTTTCATAAAATAATCATTCATTGTTGTCATTTTCATCAGTTTGACCATGTTGTTCAATCAGCATTGAGGTGTGATTAAAAATATGACAAAAAAGTTCTGCGGTTTTTTGAGTATCGTACAAAGCAGAATGGGCATTGTTATTATCAAAATCAATCCCCGCCAAAATGCACGCTCGAGCCAAAACCGTATGCCCTAAAGCCAGCGCTGAAAGACTTGCGGTATCAAGCACGCTAAAGGTATGAAATGGTGAGTGATTTTTGCTATTGGTGCGAGTAATAGCGGCATTGACAAAACCTAAATCAAAATGCGCATTATGCCCAACTAAAATACACTGACGACAGCCATGCTGTTTTTTGAGCTCTTTTAGCGTTTTAAAAATTCGGCGCAAAGCTTTTTTTTCATCTTCAGCAATGGCTTTGCGAAATGGGCTGTTTGGGTTGATTCCTGTAAATTCCAAAGAAGATTTTTCAAGATTTGCCCCAACAAAAGGCTCAATATGAGCATTTAGAGCCTCACCTTGATACAGCTTGCCTTCTTCATTCATTAAAATTGGCACGCAAGCAATTTCAAGTAAGGCATCCGTGCTAGCGTTAAATCCTGCAGTTTCTACATCCACCACTACAGGCATAAATCCGCGAAATCGTTCTGCAAGTGATGTTTTTGATGGCGTGTTAGGCTGGGTCATTGTATGCTCCAAGACAGCGTTTGACCTGCCAAAAGTGGTGTTAAAGTTTTTCCGTCAAGATAAGGATAATTTTGAGGAACAATTTGTTCTTGCTTAACCAGCGTAATGGTGCCGGTATTGATGGGGAATCCATAAAATTCTGCTCCAAAGCGACTGGCAAAATTTTCAAGTTTGTCCAAAGCATGAACGCTTTCAAACGCTTGAGCGTAAAGTGGTAGCGCATGAACTGCCGAATAACAACCAGCACAGCCGCAAGATGCTTCTTTGGTATGAGTGGCGTGTGGGGCTGAATCTGTGCCTAAGAAAAACTTACGATTGCCTGATGTGGCAACTTCCAGCAACCTTTTTTGGTGTTCGCTGCGTTTTAAAATGGGTAGGCAGTAAAAATGGGGTTTGATGCCACCAACCAACAAATCATTACGATTAAATAATAAATGTTGTGGGGTAATTGTAGCGGCAACATTGTCTTTTTGTGCTAAGCAAAAATCAGCGGCATCTTTGGTGGTGATGTGTTCCATAACGATTTTTAAATCGGGAAAATGCTTGATAATTTTGTTTAAAATTTCATCTAAAAAACGTTTTTCACGGTCAAAAATATCCACATCATTATGAGTAACTTCACCATGTACCAAAAGTGGCAGTTCATACTTTTGCATGGCTTCAAAAACATCACTGCGACCTAAGATGTCTGTAACTCCATCGTTTGAGTTGGTGGTCGCGCCTGCTGGATATAGTTTCACGGCTGAAACAATCCCAGACTCTTTTGCTTGTTTGATGTCAATTGCACTAGTGTGGTCAGTTAAATAAAGTACCATGCGTGGATCAAAGGTTTGTTTGCGTTCGTCTTTAATGCTACTTTGATGAAGCGCGTTTAAAATACGAGCGCGATAAGCTTTGGCATCTGCTGCTGTTTTAACCGCTGGGATTAAGTTTGGCATGCAAATCACGCGATTAAAACTTTGAGCGGCATGGGGAACAGTGGTTGATAATGCGTCATTATCACGCAAATGAATGTGCCAATCGTCAGGCTGAATGATGGTTAGACTGGTCATGAGTTGCTCGGGATAAAATGTCTATTATTTAGGGTAAACGGTATTTTGTCAAGTTTTGACAAGTTGGGCAAAGTGATTATTTGTAAAAGGATGATTTTAGAAGAAATTGCATAAATAAATTGGTTTTATCTTATGATTGGTTTACAATCTATAAAATCATTTTAAATAACAATAGGTGTTTTTTGCAATATTTTGACAGACATGAAGGCGGTGAAAACGCCATTTTAGTGCATTTGGATATTTATGATGTGGTTGACCCTGACGACTTAGAGGAGTTTCGTTTACTTGTGCATTCAGCAGGCGCCAATGAGCTTTTGGTGGTTGCAGGTAGCCGAAACAAACCGAATGCTAAATATTTTGTTGGTACAGGTAAAGCCGAAGAAATCGCTGAAAAGGTAGCCGAGTTACAAGCTGATATTGTGATTTTTAATCATAATTTAAGTCCAAGTCAAGAACGAAATCTGGAAAGTTTATTAAAATGCCGAGTGCTTGACCGTACTGGATTGATTTTGGATATTTTTGCTCAGCGTGCCAGAACGTATGAAGGAAAATTACAAGTAGAGCTTGCCCAGCTGAATCATCTGTCCACGCGTCTTGTGCGCGGCTGGACTCATTTGGAGCGACAAAAAGGCGGTATTGGACTTCGTGGTCCGGGTGAAACTCAGTTAGAAACCGATAGACGACTTTTGCAAATTCGGGTAGGGCAGCTAAAAACCAAACTTGCCAAAGTTAAACAAACCCGCCAGCAAGGGCGCAGTCGCCGCCAAAAGTCAGATATACCAACGATTTCTTTGGTTGGTTATACCAATGCAGGCAAATCAACCTTATTTAATCGTTTGACTGATGAAACGATTTATGCAGCTAATCAATTGTTTGCAACGCTTGACCCAACATTGCGCCGAGTAAACTGGTCAGGTGTGGGTAATGTGGTTTTGGCAGATACGGTTGGGTTTGTGCGTCATTTACCTCATGAGTTGGTGGAAAGCTTTCATGCTACGTTAGAAGAAACGTTACAGGCTGATTTATTATTGCATGTGATTGATGCATCCAGTGAAGACATGCACGCTCAAATTGCTGCGGTTAATGATGTGTTGCAACAAATTAAAGCCGATGCCCCTGTACTTTTGGTTTATAACAAAATTGATAAAAGCGGTGAAACGCCTGCAATCTATTACCAAAATCCCAACCTTCCAAGTCGGGTTTATGTATCTGCTAAAGATGGATTGGGTATTGATAAGCTGATTTATGCTGTTGGTGAGCTGTTAAGCGGCAGACTCGCTACCTACCATTTAACATTGCCTTATGATGCAGGTAAGCTAAAAAACGCATTGCATGAGCTTGGGGTTATTCAAAAAAGCGATTATGATGAGACGGGGCATGAGTGTTTAACCGTTGTGCTGGCAAACGATACTTTAAAAACATTATTGGGCAAATACCAAATTAATCCTTTTGATGTTCTATCACCTCACGAAGCCAAAACGATGTTACCTATTTTGGAAGATTTTGAAAAATAAACTAACTTTGTTCAGCTATTACCAGTTTTTCTAGCCGTTCCAGAGCTTTGATAACATCTTGCTTGTATTGAGCGGATTTTATCCAAGCAGGCAGGCGTGCAAAGTAACTGCTATTACTGGTTTGGGTTAAACGTTCACGCAAATCGGCGGTGATGTATTCTTTGAATTCTTTTAAATGAGCAGGATTGTACACACAAATAACCCCGCGTCTTGTGGGTGTTTGTAAATACAATGAAAAACCATAAACAGTAAGGGTTATATCGTCAGGATAATATTGAACCACATCACAGCGATGAATGGTAAAATGGGACGTTTTTTGACAAATAGGACAGGTGATGGACAGGGTTTTGGGAACAGTAATTTGATTTTTGGGCAGTGTTTTTTTTAACAGCAGCTGATTTCCACAGTAATGACAACGCTCCCGATGGCGAACTTCTTGTTTTTGTATATCGCCAATATAGGTTGGATTGGTGTGGGTGTCAAATACAAACCCACAAGAGCAGTGTACAATACAAGTAATGTGATGGCATTTTTGACAACGAGTTCTTTTATATTCTGTTTTTTGGTGACATCTTGGGCAATGTACCCACAAAACATCCAAAAATTGCCAATCCATCTGACCCGTATCTAAATGTCGTTTTGGTAACGTCATATTTTCTCTTCATTATCAATTATTTTAATCATTTTACTAAAAAATAGCGAACATTTCTATCTTGTTGCTTTTTAACTCTTTTATCATCGTGTTACTATACCATTTACCGTTACAAAAAAACTGACCACTCAATTAAAATAAAGGAGAAAACCATGAAACCTGTTTATCACTCACCAAGTTTTTGGTTTGGCATGCTGGCAACGGTCATTATTGTAGTAACGGTGCGTGAAACAGCTTTGTATATTTGTACTCTTTTAAAAATGCCAACCGCTGCAAATATTGTTGGACTGGTTACGTTGTTTTTGATATTAATGGCGTATCGTTTTGTCAAAGGCGGATTGCCTTCATGGTTGAGTTATTCTGCTAGTTTATTATTGGTGGATAGCGGTTTTGCCTTTTTGCCTGTATCAGCGGGGGCAGGTATTTTAATGTTTGGACTGGGTTTAGAATTTTGGGCGGTGTCTTTAACAATTATAATCAGCGTTGTATTGCCGCTTTGGTTTGTGGCAAAACTTGCTCAAGCATGGCTTGTTAATGAAAAAAATCCTTAGAAAATAAAAAGATAGCCAGTAACTACAATCACAGCCATCAAAAGGAAATGGATATGCAAAATATAACAACACAAATTGATAGTATGTTAATGATAATGGCATTTGCAATTACATTGATTGCTCATATAGGCGCAAAATATGTGCTGCATTATCTTAACCGCTACATTCGTGGCATTCCAATGATTATTATTGCGATTTGTTTGACGCTGATTTTGTTGTTTGTTGTGCAAGTACCTTATCAAACTTATTATGCCCACGCCAAACCAGTTTTCGACCATTTGTTGGGATATAGTACGGTCTTATTGGCAGTGCCTTTGGCAGTTATGGATTTTAAAGGTTTGCCCATCAAAAAATTATCTGCAATTGTGATTTTAGCCAGTATTATTGGGGCAGTTTTGCCGATGTCTTTGGCGTATGTTTTTGGACTAAGTTACGATACCTTTTTGGCGTTTGCAACTCGCTCTGTAACTACGCCTGTGGGCTTATCCATCGCACAAATTATCAATGCGCCATTGGTGATGGCAAACTTAATCATTATTGTATCAGGTATTTTGGGGGCAGGTATTTGTCGATTGCTTTTTTTGAATATAGAGGATGATAGAGCAAAGGGGCTATCTTTAGGGTTGGTAGCTCATGCCATTGGTACGGTAGAAGCTTGGCAAATTAGCCCAATAGCAGGACGCTATGCAGCGTTTGGATTGGCAATTAATGGACTGGTTACGGCAGTGTGGTTGCCAGTAGCTATTATATGGATTTTTTAGAATTTATTTCTGCTAATTTGATAGTTGGTCATTTACATAATCATAAAAGAGTTTGAAAATATAGCAAAATATCTTTATTAATACTTTACATTTTTAATGTAATGATATAACATACCTTCCAATTTTTTACTGGGATAAAAGTTGGAAGTAGTATGAATCATAGTTATAAGGCGTTATATGCGTCATTATTTTTGATGGGATTTGCCAGCGAATCACTTGCACAAACAGAGGTTATACAAACTGACTCGGTATTAACTGATACAGTATTAACGAACACAGCAGGTGAAATGCAAGCATCAGATAATACCGAACAAAATTTTGTACGTTTACAAGATGTATTCATCACCGTAGAAAGAAAAAAAATGCATGGTAGCCTGTTACAAGGCAAAATGGGCGTTAGTGAAAAAATCATTGATAAAGACGTGCTAAAACAGCGCGGCGTAAATTTGGGCGATGCTTTATCTGATGAGCTGGGTATTCATGCTAGCAATTTTGGTGGTGGCGCATCTGCTCCTGTGATTCGCGGACAAGAAGGTAAGCGTATTAAAATCCTAAACAGTGGTAGCGATGTATTAGATATGTCAGCTATGTCGCCTGACCATGCGGTAACAGTAGATAGTATGTTGGCAAGCCAAGTAGAGGTTTTGCGTGGAGCAACCACATTGCTTTATAGTTCAGGTAACTCAGCAGGCGTGATTAATGTTGTGGGCAATAAGATTCCTGATAAATTGCCCAAAAAAGCCATAGAAGGCGAAACTGGAGTGCGCTTTAACACCGCAGATAAAGAAAAGCTGGTAACAGGAGCGTTTACTGCCAAACTTGGTAACCATCTGGTGGCAAATGTTCAAGGTCTTTATCGCGACACAGATGATTATAAAACTGCCAGTTATACTTATCAGGGTCAAGAACATAAAAAACTTGCTAATAGTTTTGCTGATAGTAAAAGTGGTAGTTTTGGCATATCATGGGTTGGCGATAGAGGTTATTTAGGAGCATCCTACGGTCAACGACGTGATAAATATGGATTACCTGCGCACTCGCATTTATATGACAATTATTATTTGCATGTGATATTAACTGAAGCATTTTGGCCCCAGAAAAAACCCTATTTAAAACATTATCCGTTTTTAATGGATGAAACCGATATTGATTATAATAACCCCGGTTTAGATTGTATTAAAAAAAGTTGGCACAGTCATGGTCACACTTGTGGGCACAATCACAGTCATGACAGTGCAAGCGATTCTCATAATCATAGCCACCACGACAATCCACACATTGCTTTAAATACCAAAAGTTTTGATGTTCGTGGAGCATTGCAAAATCCTGTAAAATTTTTACAAACCATTCAGTTTCACGCAGGTGAAACCCATTATCGCCATGATGAAAAAACGGGTTCCGAAGTCGATAATGCCTTTAAAAACAAAGGTCATCAAGCTCGCCTTGAGTTTATTCAGACACCCATTGGTAGATTGACAGGTGGTTTTGGTTTTAGTTATTTATCACAAAAAAGTCATGCGTTAGATGGGCATGTTTTAGAATACAAGCGTCAGCATTTGCTTCATGACCACAAAGCGGATAAAAAAAGTTTTTTTGTGGTTGAGCGTTTGACTTGGGATAAATTAAATTTAGATTTTGGAACACGCATAGAGAAACAAAAAATTGCTATGGATTATAATCTAGATTTAGAAGATTATGAAAAACCACCAAGCGATGTTACCAAACCTCACAAATCCACTGCGCATTCATACGTTGTATCGCTTAATTGGATGCCTGATGATAAAAATAAATTTACTCTAACCACATCGCACCAAGAGCGGTTGCCAACAGCTCAAGAGCTTTATGCTCATGGAAAACATTTGGCGACAAATGCATTTGATGTTGGCAATAAAAACCTAACCAAAGAGCGCTCTAATAATATTGAATTGGGGTGGGCATTTACTGGCAATAGATGGGATACATCCATTAGCGGTTATTATAACCATTTCTCCAATTACATTTATTCAGCAACTTTAAATAATAAATTATGTGTAAATCGACGCTGTACCCGTTCTTTGAGCAGTGAATTTCCTTTGCAATTAAATCGTTATAACCAATCCAAAGCTCGTATTTATGGCGTTGAAGGGCAGATTGGTTATCAGCTGACCCCAGATTATCATGTATCCGTATTTGGCGATTATGTACGTGGCAAATTAAAGGATTTACCATCACTGCCTACAGGTTATAAATACGCTTACGATGACGAAGGTAATTTTGCGGGGCTTGTTCCTTTAAGCCTTTCTAAACAACCTGATGGCAATGCGCCACGCATACCAGCTGCTCGTTTGGGCATGCGTGTTCAGGCACGTTTATCAGACCATCTAAAAGGACAATTGCAATTTTACCGTGTATTTAGTCAAAATAAAGTGGCAATACTTGAAAATCCAACCGCAGGGCATAATATGCTCAATGCAGGTTTGAGTTACGATGGCGTTTGGGGCGGTCAAAACTATACAGTGTTTATCAATGCTGATAATATCTTAAATGCCAAAGCTTATAATCATGCGTCATTTTTGCCATATATTCCCCAAAGTGGTCGCAGTGTTAATATGGGGGTGAATTTTAAGTTTTAGAGTTTTGGATTTAAAAGTTTTAAATTTTAAAATTGATTCTTATGCTAAATCAATGGGTTTGGCATAAGAGCATCAAACTATCTATGTTATAATATAGCATCTTAATTTGATAACTGGATGTGCGTTATGTTGATAAAAACCATCTATAAAATTATGGTAGGTGCTATATTAACCAGTGGGCTGTTTGGACTTTCAGCGTGTCAAAAAATGGACGCGAAGGAAGTTGCAACCAGACCCAACAAAAATGAAATTTTGCCACATAAAACCTTACAAACCCTACAAGCATTAAAACAATTAAACCCCAAATTACCCCAAAAAACCATTGACCCAAATAAGCCAACCGTGATTAAATTTTGGGCTAGCTGGTGTCCTTTGTGTTTATCAACACTTCAAGAAGCTAATGACTGGACCAAAGCTTATCCACAAATAAATTTTGTGAGTGTAGCCAGTCCAAATCAACTAAATGAAAAATCATTAGAGGATTTTCATCAGTGGTATCAAGCAGTAAGCGCAGATTATCCTGATTTGCCAGTATTGGTTGACCCTAAAGGACAACTTATTAAACAATTTGCAATACAAGTATATCCAAGTTTTGCCATTTTGGATAAAAAAGGTAATTTGGTAACGTTAGTACGAGGCAATCTGAGCCAAGAGCAAATGACGGCGCTAGCAGCTGAAGCAAGTAGTGATTTTGTTAAACTTAAAGCATTAAACTCATCAACCACTCAAACAATCCATCAACCAGAGGATAAAAAGATGCCAATTTATTATCAAAACGATGGTAAAACTCCCATCAATACTCGCACTATTTATCTAGCAGGGGGCTGTTTTTGGGGTCTTGAAGCGTATATGGAGCGTGTAGAAGGGGTGGTTGATGCGGTATCTGGCTATGCAAATGGCAATACTCAAAATCCAAGTTATCAGGAGGTAATTCAAGGTTCAGGACATGCTGAAACGGTTAAAGTAACCTACGATGCTGATAAAACCAATTTGGCAACCATTTTAGCGTATTATCTAAAAGTGATTGACCCAACCAGTCTAAATCAACAAGGCAACGACAAAGGCAAACAATATCGCACCGGCATTTATTATACTCAGGCTTCTGAAAAAGCTATTATTGATAAAGCGCTCAAAGAGTTGCAAAGTAAGTATAAAAAACAAATCGTTGTGGAAAATTTACCACTGGATAATTTTTATCAAGCAGAAGACTACCATCAAGACTATCTCACCAAAAATCCCAACGGCTATTGTCATATTGATGTAAGTTTGGCATACGATAAAATTCCCATCATTCATGAAGAGAAGTCAACAAAAACCAAACTCGCGCCAGCAAATACTCTAGATGAAGCATTAGACCCAAAACGTTATCAAAATTATGATAAACATCTATCCCACTTGAGTAAAAGTCAATACGCCGTTACTCAAAATGGCGATACTGAACGAGCTTTTAGTCATCAATATGATGATTTGTTTGATAAAGGAATTTATGTGGATATTGTTAGTGGTGAGCCTCTGTTTCTTTCTGTGCATAAATTTAATTCAGGATGTGGTTGGCCAAGTTTTACCCAGCCTGTTAATCCTGAAGTTATTACAAAACATCAAGACACTAGTTTTCATATGATTCGCACCGAAGTACGTTCACGAGTTGCAAATTCGCACTTAGGACATGTTTTTGATGATGGTCCAAAAGATAAAGGTGGATTAAGATATTGCATTAATGGTGCTGCGTTAAAATTCATTCCTATAGAAGACATGCAAAAAGAAGGTTATGGAGTATTTATAGAATTATTAAACTAATTGATTCACTAAATAAGATTGCTGATGTTGTTTTAATTTGGTATTTGTAAATAAAATTTTATTAATATGTTAAAACTATCGTTTTAATTATCTTTTTTTATAATGAATGACTATCAGCAATCTTATATTTATAAAATAATCTAAAATTTTTAAAATAAAAAAATAGATTAACTAAAAATAATAGATATAAATATAGATTTATTAACTAAATTCAATTTAATATAAAAAAATAATAAGTTAATTAATAATTAAAAAATTATGATATTTATTATAATATTTATTTATAAATTATTTTTTGATATTAAAAATTAACTAATTTTACTATATTTTTTTAATTAAATAAGTTGCTTGGTTTAAATTTGTTTAAATTTATATTTACATTCATTTAACAAAAAATAATTTAAATGTAACATTATAAAATTGAATAAAAATTATCCCAATCATCTTTGCATGGAAATTATAGAAAATATATTTATTTTGTAATATAATAATGATAAATAAGAATAAGGCATCTATAAAAAAAGATGCTATGACAGGTGCATATGATTTATTTGTATGCCAATTTGATTGGGAGTTTATAATGAAAAAATATCACTTATTTGGTTTGTCTGCGTTAACAGTCGCTATGTTATTAACTGGTTGCAGCTCTGGTGGCAAATTAGCTGAAGCGATTGTTCCTAATAAACCAACAGTTAAAGGTCATTATGCAGCTTTAAAAGTTGATTCTGACCATGAATCTGATGGTGGATTATTACCAGATGACCAATCCAAAATAACCATTACAGACGATAGCAAACAAGAGTCTGAAAAAATAAAAACTTACAGCAAAGGGCAATCTATCGATATCGCCAATAAATATTTGGATAAAGTCACTGCCTTGCCTTATGAGATGGTTTATGAAGATCAGGTAAAAGAAGGTGGAAATTTATTAATTTATAAACAAAACAACTCTGTTACATCTATGCTAGAGCCAACTTATCGTAAGTTTCCTGATGGTACAAATATGAGAAATTTAGATAATGCTTGGCGAGGTGTCAGTGTGCAAGGTAACAGAACATCTGAATCAAATATTACCGCCAATATCAACAAAAAAGCTAAAATTACCTATGAAGGTCAAGCATTTACAGGTTCTGACAATCAATCTGGAAAACTGCGTTATACCATTGATTTTGAAAATAAAACAGGAAGTGGTTCTATTACCAACTTAAAAGGCGAGAAGCTACAAGATGGAATACACCTTGAAAAAAGCAGTTTGCAGAAAGACCGCTTGGGTCATCACAGTATTCAAGGAAAAACCAGGGTAGGTGCAGAAGCCCAAGAAAGAGGCAGTTATAGCCTAGGTATTTTTGGTTCAAATGCTGAAGAAATTGCAGGCATTGCAACAGTTGATACAACAACCGTTGGTTTTGCTGGTAAAGAGACTAGTAGAACACAATAATTAAAATCAATGCAAAAAAAGGTTACTGCTAACGTGGTAACTTTTTCGTTGCGCATGACCAATGCAGAATCGTATGAGCTGTTTTGTTTATTCCACCCAAAGATTGTTATTTATGATGGCATGTTTATGCTGCGTTAATGCGTCTTGGGCTTATTTAAATGATAAGGATTTGCATTCTAATTTAACCAAAGAGCAATTGCAAGAAAAAATTAGACAGCATCAAGAACAACAAGTGATTTTGGAAAACTCAGATACACCAAATCAAAATTTCGTTAGTTTATCCAATAATGAATTATTGATGTATCAGTTAAATACTGCTTTAAATAATCAAAATATTGAAGAGATTAGACGGTTATTGCCAATATATGAAAAAACTACCAATCCAGATAAAATATTGATTTATTTTGCCAAAGCTTTTTTGGCACGGCAAGACCATCATTTTAAATTAGCCGTGAATTATTATCAAATAATTTTGCAAGAAAATCCAGAATTAATACCAGTAAGAGTTTATATGCTTCTGCCTTTAATTCAGGACAAACGTTATCATGATGCCAAAAAACAAATTACATATATAAAAAATAATAAAAACGTTCCAAATGATATATTGGAATTAATACAAGATTATGAGCAGACCATAAATAAAAGACAAAATATAAAAGCTAATTTTTCCATGCGATATTTGGCAGATAATAATATCAATAATGCCCCTAAAAATAATCGTTGGGGCAATTGGCAGCTACCTACAGCGGACAAAGCTCAGGGTATTGGTGTGGATGTATATGCGCTAAAAAATCATTCTTTAAGTGGGCATCTAGCGAGCAAAACCAGCTTTAGTGTCTATAGTAAAACCTATCATAACAATCGAAAATATAATGACTTAACCCTGCGTGCGAGCAGTGGTTTGGCAGTGCGCGATGCAACAAAAGAAATTGCGCTGATGCCATTTTTTGAAAAGCGAATCTATGGTAATCACAATTATTGGAAAAGTATGGGGGTAAGACTGCAAGGGTCAGCGCCTTTTTCTGAAAAAATGGATGGGTTTTTTGTATTACAATATGCCAAAAAACAGCACAATCAGCGAAAATTTTTAGATGGCAGTATTTGGAGTGCTTCCATGACGGGTGTGTATAATATTAACGCATCTTGTTATGCAAACATTGGCAGTGATTATGTGGATGAAAACACCCAAGATTTAAGCGAAAGTTACCAAAAATGGTCGTTAAGAACTGGTTTTGGCTGCCAAAATCAAACCATTGGTACAGAGATGGGTTTAAATTTTACTAAAAAACTCTACGATTCTGATGATTTATTTGGCATTCGCCGTAAAGATAAAGATTATGAGGTTTGGCTGTCCGTTTATAGTCCAAAAATTCATTGGCAAGGTTTCACTCCTAAAGTTATCACATCCTACCAACATACAGACAGCAACCACTTTTTGGGTCAAGTAAATGATAAAAAAGAAATTTTTTTAGAAATTGAAAAACGTTTTTAATCAATTATGGGTTGTCAAACCATCGCTTCTAACGTTGATTATTTTTAATGCCGTGTCTTTAAACAAATTTTTATCTAAAAACGTATGGATGATAAGAGCTGTTTAAATTATACGGCATTTTCCAAATCACACCTTGGCAATCAGTGATTTTCTTTGGCATGATTTAGAGTGTATTTTGGAATTTCTATGGTTAAGTCAGTATCTTGAACCACACACTGGCACGATAAACGAGAATCGGCTTCAAGTCCCCAAGCTCTATCCAAAAGATCAGCTTCAATATCATCCATTTCATCCAAACTGTCAAAGCCTTTACGTACAATCACATGACATGTCGTACAGGCTTTTGACATATCGCAAGCATGTTCAATTTTTATACCACGCTCTAAAAGCCCTTCACACAAATTTTCACCACTATTTAGTTCAACCGTTGCGCCTTGTGGACAGATTTCATGATGAGGAAGTAGGGTTACAGTTACCATAAATAATCACTTTTAAAATAATTAATTTTAATAAATAAAATTACCAATCGCTTGCTTTAGTTCCAGCTAAGGCTTGCTTGATGTTTTGATTCATAATAATTGAAGCAAAATTATCACTTAAAGGTTTTAATGCTAAAATTGCTTGATTTAGCATGGCTTTATCTTGACCATTAATCGCATCTTGCACCAGAGCAATTTTTTCTTGTAAAGTTTTTTGTTCTTTGGTATCTAGCAATTGACCAAATTCACTTAACGCTGATTGCAGTGCTAAAATTTCACGTTCAGCCTCTACTTTTGTTTCTATCAATGCTCGATTTTCTTTATCGGTCTTAGCATGAATAAATCCCGCTTGCAACAGTTGTTCTTGTTGTTCTTGGCTTAATCCATAACTTGGTGTTACAGCAATTTGACTGCTTTTTTTGGTAGTTGTTTCCATTGCTGATACAGTCAGCTGCCCATTGGCATCCACATTAAAGGTAACCTCAATGCGCGCCAATCCTGCCTTCATTGGCGGTATGCCAAACAGTTCAAAGCGTGCCAAACTTCTACAGTCAGCCACAGTATCTCGTTCACCTTGAACAACATGAATCATCATGCCAGTTTGACCATCTTTATGGGTAGTAAAAATTTGCTTACGGGTTACAGGAATTGGAGTGTTTCTAGGAATGATAACTTCAGTTAAGCCGCCCATAGTTTCAAGCCCTAAAGACAAAGGGGTAACATCAAGTAAAAGTAGATTATCGCTGTCTTTGTTAATAAGTTGATGAGCAACTCTGGCTGCACCTAATGCAACGACTTCATCTGGGTTTAGTGTGCATAGGGGCTGTTTGTCAAAAAATTGATAAACCGCTTCACGAATGATGGGCATGCGAGTAGAGCCACCAACTAAGACGATTTCATTTAGGTCAGCTTTGGTTAGTTTAGCATCCAGCAAAACCTGATTGCAAACTTGCAAAGTGCGCCGTATAACAGGCTCACAAATATCTGTTAAAATCTTATTATTCATCATAGCATGAATTGTTTTATCAGCAATTTGCGCATCAACCACCACCGCATGACTGCTTGATAGCGTTTGTTTGTAGGATTTAGCAAGTTCAGCAAGTTCAGCTTTATCAGCATTTGTAAAAGATTGTGGATCAAAATTGGCTGACTTTATTAACCAATTAGCAATCAAACGGTCAATATCATCGCCGCCTAAAGCACTATTACCACCTGTTGCCAGTACTTCAAATACACCGTCTTTAAGCCGTAAAATAGAAACATCAAAAGTGCCACCTCCCAAATCATAAATCAGATAATTACCAGTTTTGGCGGATTTATCCAGTCCATAAGCAATGGCAGCGGCAGTCGGTTCATTGAGTAGACGCAGTACAGTTAAACCAGCAGCAACACCAGCATCTTTAGTAGCCTGTCTTTGGGCTTCATCAAAATAGGCAGGTACAGTAATGACTGCGCCTTTGATGCTGTTTTTGGGCAATGCTGCTTCAGCATGATTTTTTAGGTAAGCCAAAATATGCGCAGACGTCTCAACAGGGGATTTATCACCTTGAGCAGTTACAAAAGACACCATAGAATCGCTATTTTGGGTGTCAGAGAGTTGATAGGGGTGGGAAAATTTAATATCGTTTTTGGTGCGACCCATAAAGCGTTTGGCAGAAACTATGGTATTTTGTTTGTCATGAAAAGACAACGCTTGATGACCAACAATAGGAACGCTACTTTTTTCACCATAATAAACCACTGATGGCAACAAAGCATGATTGCCAAAATGCAATACATTGGCTTGACCTGAACGCACCACCGTAACTAATGAATGTGTTGTGCCCAAATCAATACCAAGAGCGTAGGCATGTTCATGGGGATTTTTAGATTGATTGGGTTCGCTGATTTGAAGTAGTGCCATAATCGTAATTTTTCTAAATTGGCTAAAATATTAAAATATTAATGAAATATTGATAAAATTTGCTTGGTATTTTTAAAAACATTCAGTATCTGTGATGAAAACAAAAAATCCAACTTAAACAATTTGATGATTTATAAATTAAGATGATTTATAAATTAAAAAGTCCATCAATACATAAAATTAAACGTACAAATCATCAATATCATCAGATTGATTAAAACTGGATTGTTTGACAGTAATACTGTTGCGTAAATTACTTAAAAAGTGCAATTTTTGAGCATTTTGTACCGCAATCTGCCAATTTTTTTGCTGGTAGGCTTGGTAAAAAGCTTGACAATAATAAGCTAATTTTTCATCAACAACTGTTTGTAATGTTATCACATCTGTTAAGGTGTTCGCATCTTCTAAATCCATGCGAACTTCCATCATCTCGCCCAAAAATACAGAATCGTCAATTGAAGCACCAATCTGGGCATCGACATTTGCCAATTCTAATAAATAAATGGCTCGGCGGTCATCACAGATAAGTATATTGTAGGCGTGATTAATCAGACTTGCGTTTGTTTCAGCATCGTTGGTTTGGCTGTTGTCGGGGTGATACTTTTTTTGCAGTGCCAAAAAGCGATTTTTAAGTGTATTTTTATCAATCAAAAAATCAATAGGCAAATCAAATAAAGCAAAAAAATTGTTATTTTGAATGCTCATGATATGCCCCTTGTCAAAAACGCATGATGGTTAAAAAACATATTACACCGAAAAAGACTCGCCACAACCACATTCACCAGTTTGGTTGGGGTTGGTAAATTTAAAGCCAGAATTAAGACCTTCAGTTACATAATCCATTTTTAAACCATTTAGATAAATCAGGCTTTTTGGGTCAACAAAAACTTTTACATCTTGATTGTGAAAGACTTCATCGTTTGGGTCAGGTGTATCCACAAATTCCAGTACATAAGACAGCCCCGAACACCCCGAAGTCTTTACGCCAACACGAATGCCTTCGCCATGTCCACGATTTTGTAGAAACTCTCTAATATGGGCAATTGCTGCAGGGGTCAGTTCTATCATAAAAACTCCAAAATGAAATTAGGCTTGGTGTTTGGATTGATAATCTTTAATGGCTGCTTTAATGGCATCTTCTGCCAATACTGAGCAGTGTACTTTGACAGGTGGCAAAGCAAGTTCTTCAGCAATGTCTTTGTTTTTGATGGCTTCGGCTTCATCTAAGGTTTTACCTTTTAGCCATTCTGTAACCAAAGAGCTAGAAGCAATCGCTGAGCCACAACCGTAGGTTTTAAAGCGAGCATCTTCAATAATACCCTCATCATTAACTTGAATTTGTAAACGCATTACGTCGCCACAAGCAGGCGCACCCACCATGCCTGTACCAACATTTTTGGCATTTTTATCCAAATTGCCTACATTTCTTGGGTTTTCATAATGGTCGATTACTTTGTCAGAATATGCCATGTTTTTCTCTCTTTTGCTAATACTGGTTTAAGATTGGCTATAATTACTCATTGAATTTTGCTATCTAATATCAATTTTTTTAGAGTGTATTGAAGATAAGTTTTGCACAGATGTTTACCAAGGTTTGTTTGGGATTTTCTTAATTGTTTTTAAGAAAATCCCATTCTTTATCAAACCACATGAAAGATAAGTGGTTGATAATCAATCGTGTCGCCAAATTAATGTTCTTGCCATTCTACACTATTTAAATCAATGCCTTCTTTAAACATATCCCAAAGCGGGGAAAGTTCGCGAAGTTTATGGACTGCATCATGAATTTGTGCTAACACACGGTCAATGTCTTCTTCGGTAGTATAACGACCAATGCTAAAACGAATGCTTGAATGAGCAAGTTCATCAGGACGACCAATAGCACGCAGTACATAAGATGGTTCAAGTGTTGCAGAGGTGCAAGCAGAACCAGACGATACCGCTAAATCTTTTAGGCTCATCATCAGTGATTCACCTTCTACAAAGTTAAAACTGACATTGATAATATTAGGAATGCCGTGTTCTAAACTACCATTAAGATAAACTTCCTCAATACTTTGCAAGCCATTCCATAATTTATCACGCAGATGTTTGATATGCGCATGGTCTTGATCAAAACGTTTAACTGACAATGCAAATGCTTCACCCATACCAACAATTTGGTGAGTAGGTAGGGTGCCTGAACGCATGCCACGCTCATGACCGCCCCCATGTTGTTCAGCTTTGATGCGTACGCGAGGTTTGCGGCGAACATACAGTGCGCCAATGCCTTTAGGTCCATAGATTTTATGAGCAGAAAAACTCATCAAATCTACTTTTAATTCCTCTAGATTGATTTTAATCTTACCAACTGCTTGGGCGGCATCCACATGAAACAATACGCCTTTTTCACGTAAAAACTCTCCAATGGCTTTGATATCGGTGGTCGTGCCAAGTTCATTATTAACCGCCATTAGGCTAACTAAGATGGTATCATCACGAA
Source organism: Moraxella sp. I5G (assembly GCF_055193055.1). Classification (NCBI taxonomy): domain Bacteria; kingdom Pseudomonadati; phylum Pseudomonadota; class Gammaproteobacteria; order Moraxellales; family Moraxellaceae; genus Moraxella; species Moraxella sp. I5G. The sequence goes on from NZ_JBUXLH010000005.1 coordinate 81,756, forward strand.
GTGCGTTTTTAACTTGCTCTAAATGAATTAGTCCTGTACCAGCTTCTGGAGTTAAATAAGTGATTTCAAAACCCTCTTGTTCAAGATGACGACAAGTATCCAAAATGGCTTTGTGCTCAATGGCACTGGTAATGATGTGTTTGCCTTTGGTGTGATAAAAGTGTGCAACTCCCTTTAAAGCAAGGTTGTCAGACTCTGTTGCACCTGATGTAAAGACAATTTCACGGGGGTCGGCACCAACAGTTTCAGCGATTTGCAGGCGAGCGTTTTCAACAGCCTCTTCAGCTTGCCAGCCAAATCCATGGGAACGGCTAGCAGGATTGCCAAAAATTCCATCAAAAGTCATGTATTTCACCATTTTTTCAGCGACTTCTTCAGCAACTGGTGTGGTGGCGGCGTAATCTAAGTAAATAAGAGAATTTTGGCTCATGCTGGTGTTGTTCCAATTAAGTTAATGTTAGAAATATAAGAATTTGCCTCTTTGGTTGCATCTTGACGGTTGGCAACCATGTGGGTATGTTTTGAGTTTAATAATTCAGCAAGGGTTACTTGACTTAGATAGTTTTCAATATGTGCTGATAAATTGTGCCATAATTCATGAGTTAGACAGACTGCCCCATTTTGGCAATCACTGCGACCGCCGCATTGCATGGCATTGACACTTTCATCAACGGCACTAATTATGCTCATAATATCAATTTGGTCTAATGATTTTGCCAAATGATAACCCCCCGAAGCCCCTCGAGTGCTACTAACCAGCCCTTTTTTTCGGAGTTTGGAAAAAAGTTGTTCTAGATATGAAATGGAGATGGATTGACGTTTGGCAATGTCTGATAACGATATTGCACCCTGATGACGGCTTTCTTGTACTGCCAAATCAAGTAGGGCGGTAACCGCATAGCGTCCACGAGTTGTTAATCGCATAAGAAAAATTCCAAAGTTGCCTAGCCAATTACCTAAATTCATTATCTACAACAAGATAAACATTGGCGTGGGTAGAAATTGTCGCTAGTATAATAATTCCGACTAAATAAGTCAAGATTATTTTAATTAAAAATTAATAAACTTAGTGATGATTTTTCTTAAACTATTTTTGCAACTATCAATAGGTTAATTTTTAATCATTATAATACTTAATGAAAAATTTACAGTTTTGCCGTACAATAGGTCAAAATTTGATAATTATTTGATATTTATGCAAAGAAAAGCCATTATTATCGGCGCGACAGGACGCATTGGTCAGGCTTTGGTTCAAGAAATTAGCTCGCTTTATGCTACTGTAACCGTAATTGCTCGTCATGCTCCTAAATTCATCAGCAAAAATATGCTGGTTTATACCGTGCCCGATTTTGATAATTTAGAACAAGTGTTATCGTCTGTTGTTTTGGACGAAAAAACAGACATGTTTTGCTGTTTATCGGGCGAAAAGATGGATAAACAAGACGATGAATATTTATCTAAGGTGTATTTTGATTATCCGTTAAATTTTATCAAAATCTGCCATCAAAAAAATGTCAGACGACTGTTTTTGTTATCAAAAATATCTGGAAAACAAAAAACCATACACGACCGTTTGCATGCAGTATTATCTACCTTTGATTGGCAGTTATGCGCTGTGTTTTTGGTGGATAAAATCACCTTGCCAGATGACTATTCGGTTAAAAATTTAGGTAAAAAAGCAATGCGTTTGTTGCAATCATTTTTACCACATGAAGAACCTTTAACCCCCAAACAAATCGCTGTTTCAATGGCTTTGGTGGCATTTTGGACATTGTATGATGGTCGTTATATTGGTTTATTAAAACCATCATATACTCATACTTATATTTATGAAAATATCAATTACATCAGTCATGAACAGATTTTAAACTTAACAAACAAAAACTTCTAAACTTTCACAGTGTACCAGTTGTATTAATTTATTTGGTTTTATGTTACAATTGGTCGCTTAGCTAAGATAAAAATACAGGAAATTTTATGACTGACAGCATTACCCCCATTGGGATTGTAGATGAGTTAAAACAGTCTTATTTGGATTATGCAATGAGCGTGATTGTCTCTCGAGCATTGCCCGATGTGCGTGATGGGTTAAAACCTGTGCATCGCCGAGTTATGTATGCCATGCACGAGCTGTCAAATGATTATAATAAACCCTATAAAAAATCCGCTCGTGTTGTTGGCGATGTGATTGGTAAATATCATCCCCACGGTGATACCGCAGTATATGACGCCATTGTACGTTTAGCGCAGCCTTTTAGCATGCGTTATATGTTGGTAGATGGGCAAGGCAACTTTGGTTCGGTGGATGGCGACCCACCAGCTGCAATGCGTTACACTGAAGTACGTATGCAAAAATTAACTCAGCAAATGCTTGCTGATTTGGATAAAGATACGGTTGATTGGGAAGACAACTACGATGGCTCTGAAAAAATGCCATCAGTTTTACCTGCTAAAATCCCAAATCTTTTGGTCAATGGTTCAGCGGGGATTGCTGTAGGTATGGCAACCAATATGGCGCCGCATAATTTAGGTGAAGTTATCAATGCATGTTTGGCGTATGTAGACAATCCACAAATTGATAACGAAACACTCATTGGACATATTAGTGGACCAGATTTTCCAACTGGTGGTATTATTTATGGACGCAGTGGTATTTTGGATGCGTATCGAACTGGTAAGGGGCGACTACACATTCGTGGACGTTACCATATTGAATCTATGGAAGGTAATAACAAAGACCGTCAGCGAATTATTTTTACCCAAATTCCTTATCAAGTCAATAAAGCTAAATTAATTGAACAAATTGCCCAACTGGCTAATGATAAAAAATTAGAGGGCATCAGCGCCATTCGTGATGAGTCAGACAAAGAAGGCATGCGCATTGCCATTGACTTAAAACGTGGTGAAAACAGCGAAGTGATAGTCAATAATTTGTTTAACCAAACCGCCTTAGAGTCTAGTTTTAGTATTAATATGGTGGCACTGGATAGTCGACAGCCTAAGCTTTTGACACTACATGATTTGATTGCTGCATTTATTCGCCATCGTCAAGAAGTGGTTACTCGTCGCACGATTTTTGAACTAAATAAAGCAAAAGTTCGCGGACATTTATTGGAAGGTCTGACCGTTGCCTTGGCAAACATTGATGATATTATCAGCACTATTAAACAATCTGGTAATAAAAATCAAGCCAAAGAAAACTTGCTTAATCGCATTTGGCAATCAGGTGGCGTGGTTGCTATGCTAAAAAATGCAGGAGCAAAGTCAGTGCGTCCTGACATAATTGAAGGTGAAGATTTGAATAATCCATTTGGACTTATTGATGGCGATGCTTGTTATCGCTTATCACCAGAGCAAGTGTCGGCTATTTTGGACATGCAGCTTCATCGTCTAACAGGGTTGGAGCAAGATAAGTTATCAGCAGAATATCAAGAAATCTTGACTGAAATTGCCCGCTTATCATTGATTTTAGCGGATTTTGAAAAATTGATGGCGGTGATTCGAACAGAATTACAGGAAATTTATGATAACTTTGCTGATGAGCGTAAAACCGATATCGTTGATTCACGTCATGATTTTAGTCGAGAGGATTTGATTCCAGAGCAAACCGTTGTTCTGACCGTTTCTCGTACAGGCTATGCCAAAACTCAGCCTATCAGTGATTATCAGGCTCAAAAGCGCGGCGGCAAAGGTCGTTCAGCAACTAGTATGAAAGAAGACGATGTCATTGAACATTTGTTGGTCTTGAATACCCATTCAACGGTGATGTGTTTTACCAATACTGGACGTGTATTTGGGTTGCGCGGTTTTGAAGTCCCAATTGCCAGTCGTGGCTCTAAAGGACGCCCTTTGGTGAATCTGATTAATTTGGAAGCAGGTGAAAACGTAACTGCGATTTTACCTGTTGAGAGTTTAAAAGATGACAGCAAGTTTGTATTTTTTGCTACCGCGGGTGGCACAGTAAAACGCGTGGCATTATCACAATTTGCTAATTTGCGCAGTCAAGGCTTGCGTGCAATTGATTTGATGGAAGGCGACAGTTTGGTTGGTGTAGCAATTACCGACGGCAGTCAAGAAATCATGTTATTTAGCAACGAAGGCAAAGCCATCCGCTTTAAAGAAGATAATATTCGTTCAATGGGACGCACGGCAAAAGGTGTGCGTGGTATGCGAGTCAATCTTTTAAGTGTTAATGACGAAGAACTTGATGATGATGTTGATTCCACCGATGACAACGATGGCGACAGTTTTGCGGTCAGCAAGGTAGTTTCTTTGGTGGTGGTGCCAGATTCAGGCGAGATTTTGTGTGCTTGTGAAAATGGTTTTGGTAAGCGTACACCAATTAGCGATTATCCTGTTAAGGGTCGTGGCGGTAAGGGAGTGATTGCTATCAAAACATCAGAGCGTAATGGTCAGCTTGTTAAAGCGGTACCAGTCATTGGTGAGGAAGATGTGATTTTGATTTCCGACAAAGGCACGCTTGTGCGTACGCCAGTTGCTCAAATCGCCACTACAGGACGTAATGCTCAAGGTGTTAAATTGATTCGCATTGCTGAAGAAGAAACGCTTGTAGGTATGGCGTGTGTCGAACATGAGGAAATTGAAGATATCACTGAAGATTCTAAAGAAATTCCATCTGACCATAGTGTAGACTGATGGTTTATATTAAATAACCAATAAAAGCCCATTAAGTTGGGCTTTTTTATTACAGATTATTTAAGATATTGAATCTTGTTCACAAATTGTATAAAATAGAAAAAATATAGATATTTATATTAAAAAAACATTACAATTATTGCATTTATATTAAGGTTTTATGATGGTAACACTGCATCATTTAAGTAATTCTCGTTCCTTTAGAGTGCTTTGGCTGCTTGAAGAGTTGGCTTGGGTCTATGATGTGAATTACCAGTTAATTACACATCAGCGTACTCAAAATTATTTAGCGCCTGATGAACTAAAACAAATTCACCCAATGGGCAAGGCACCGATTTTGATTGATGGTGAAAAAGTATTGGCGGAGTCGGGATTTATTTTAGAATATTTATTAAAAAAATACGATGTTAATCATGAGTTTAAGCCAACTGATGAAGATGGTTGGGAACTTTTTACTTTTTGGCTGCATTTTTCTGAAAGTTCAATGATGCCGCCTTTAGTTATGCGGTTGGTTATGCAAAAAATCGTAGAAAAATCCCCTTGGTTGATTAAGCCCATTACTAAAGCGATTGCCAAAAAAGTAGAAGATTTGGTCATTGCTGGTAATATCAATCAAAGTTTTGATTTGTTGGAATCGCAATTGTCAAAAACCACTTGGGTAGCAGGCAATAAATTTAGTGCTGCTGATATTCAAACTTATTTTTCTGCTAAAGCTTTGGATTCCCGTGGCGGTTTGGGGGAGCGAAATCACATCAAACAATGGATTTTAGCATGTGAAGAAAGACTTGCTTACAACAGCACTACAGTTAAAGGCGGCAAACTATTTGATGCCAACGATAGTCAAAAATCTGTAAAGTAGATAGTTAATTGGCATATGTGTTTTGTGTAAAATACTCCATTTGTTGTTGTCTTTGATGGTTTTTTAAAATCTCCTGCCGACCTTTATAAACGATTGAAAGTAACAGGTTATTTTTACTGGTCTTTTGTTCTTCTTCTAAAATTTGAATGATTTGATTGCATAAGACTTCATGGATGCCCAAATCAACCTGAGGTTTATCTGAGTTTACCTTAAAAAACTCATACCACAATTTAGCTATATTCCTTTTAAATTCATTATCAGGTAAAGTCGCAATGATAAAGTGAGCGCGCTGATTGATTTTGTTTGCGTCACAACAATTTTGAGTAAAGTCTATACCGCTAATATAATCACCATACATAGTCAGCATTTTTTTAATATGATTGACTAAATATTGTACATCTTTATCAAAAGCTGTCCAAGTTAGTAAACTTGGAAAACTGATGCCTTGCTCGCTCAGCCTTTGTTTAGCTTTTTGAATGCTGATATTGGTTTGCTCAGATTGTTGAATTTGTTGATTAAATTTTTCTAAAGGGTCTTGTTTTAGAATGTAAGGCGCATATAAGATATAACGGCATAAATCCAGCTCATTACTATTATCAAAAGCCTCATATTCAATTTGTTCAAATTTTGTTTGGCGAAAAGAAGGCGCATTTTTGGTGTATAATTTATTGTAAATATCACGTTTTAACAACCCTTTAAAATTACCATTGGGTAATTTTTCAATAAATTCGTTAGCTTTGCTAATAATTTTGGTTTTTGCTTCAGGGGTGTTGGTACCGAATTCTTGAGTTAAAATATCATAAATATAAATGGAAGCTTCTTTTGCATTGTCGATTTTCTCCTGCATCGCTTGTTTACCAAATTTTTTAATAAAAGAATCTGGGTCTTCAGGAATGGGTAGGGTGATAAATTCGATGTGTTTATTATCGTACAGCAAAGGCGCAGCAGTTAATAGGGCTTTCCAAGATGCGTTTTTGCCCGCGACATCACCGTCAAAACAAAATTTTAAGGTATCATGAAAACGCAATAAAAAGGCGATTTGCCGTTCTCCAAGTGCTGTCCCCATTGAGGCAACTGCGCCAAAAATCCCTGCTTGATATAAGGCGATGACATCCATATAGCCTTCAACGACCAAAAATTCTTTAGCACGCGCTTCTCTGGCTTCATAAAAACCATAAATGAGTTCTTGTTTATGAAAAATATCTGAATCACTAGAATTAATGTATTTAGGTTTGTCATTGTCATTCAATGCCCTGCCAGAAAAACCGACAATTTGACCGCGATGATTTTTGATGGGAAAAATGACTCGATTGCGAAAAAAATCGTAAACTCCATTTTTGCCGCCTTCTTTTACCAGTCCTAGTCTTTTTAAACCTTCTAAATCTTCAGCAAATACGTTACTTAAATGATGCCAATCATTGGGGGCGTATCCTAACTCAAACTTGGCAATCACTTCTTCGCTTAATCCTCGTGATAAAAAATACTGTTTGGCAGAAGGGGTTTGATTGAGTGTGTATTGGTAATATTTGGCAACCTTGACCAGTAAAAGATACAAATCACCTTCTTGAGCTTCTTCAGGGGTTTGATGGATAGAATTTTTTGTTGTTTGTATTAGAGTCTGCTCTTGTTGAGCGATATTGGTTTTTGGTGGAAGTTTTTTATAGCTGGTTTTAATGCTAGGTTCATCAGTTTTGGGTAATAAGATGCCAGTTTGGGCTGATAGTGTTTGCATGGCATCTTCAAAGGTTAAGTTTTCATAATCGCATAAAAAATCAATTACATTGCCTTTGGCGTGACAACCAAAACAGTAATAAACGTTTTTTTGCGGATTAACCGAAAACGATGGAGTTTTTTCTTTATGAAAGGGGCAACAGCCTTTAAATTCACCGCCAGAGGATTTTAGTTTGACGTGTTTGCCAATGATGCTAACAATATCGGCTTTGTCGGTAATACGGTCTATTAATTCTCTAGAGTATTTCACAAAAATTCCTTAATGGTTAAAAAAGACTCAAAAATAATATTATTTTTGAGTCAAAAATCATCATTAGCTAAACATCAATCATGGGGTATTGATGTGACCTGCTTTGCTGACATCTTCAGGGAGACCTAAGCCGATATGACGCTGACGCTGCGGTTTTTCGGCAGGCTTGATAATTTCTTCTTCGCTGATGGTTGGAAGTTTTAGATTGCTGGCGTTTTTGATGATTTGGGTGTAGGTTTCGCCCGTGTAATCACTCTGGTGATTTTGGGTGTCCTTGACGCGTCCAAACTTTCCAAAGGTTAAGGTGGAAATCATGCGTTTACCATAAGATAAAGCGCCATTATCCACTTTAACACTACCATTGGCATTCAAATATTGTGGATAATTGATTTTTAGTAATGTTTTGTACTGATTAGCAGTTTCAGTTAAGCCTAATTTTTCGTTACTGTATGCCAAAATAGAAATTGCTTCTGGTACAGAATCAGACTGTGGGTAATATTGAAACACCCATTTGGCGCGGTTAGCAGCAGCAACATAGGCATCACGTTTAACATACCAGCGGGCGGCGTTTAGTTCATGATGAGCAAAATTGTTGTACAATGCAACCATGCGCTGGGCAGCATCAGGGGCATATATACTATTTGGATATTGTTTAACCAAATTTGAAAAATCATTAAACGCCAATCGCAAATAAGAAATATCTCGGTCAGATTGGTCTAGTTTAAACAATCGAGATGCTTTAGGGGAACCATCCATATTAGTAACACCTTGAACATATAAAGCATAGTCAATGTGTTTACTGTGAGGGTATGAACGGATAAATTCAGCAGTGCTGTTGGTAACAGCTTCATATTCTTTAGCGTTGTATTGTGCATAAATTAAATCCAACAAAGATTGTTGGGCGTATGCACCTGTTGGGTAAAAGGTGCGAATGTTATTTAAGGCGGTTATCGCTTCCCGATTTCGTCCCTTATCCAGAGCTCTTTGAGCATCTTGATAATAACCTGCTTCGCTTTTTTCAGCGGTTGCAATCACTGCTTTATCTTTTTTAACCATGCCCTTGACACCAGAACACCCCGTAAGAATCACACAGCCTGTCAATAAAGCAGTAATGGTTGTGTTGGTAAGGTAAGCAGTTTTGGCTTTGGTCATAAAAAATCCTAATCATCATTTTGTTAGAAGTGGTTAGTTTACCATAAAATTTTATTAAAAAAACGTCTTTTGTTTAGGTGATTTGATAGGCGTGCTTTTGTGAATAAGATAAAAATGCTAAAATGAAGCAATCAAAAGATTTTAAGATGATTTATGATCAATATACAAGATTGTTTAACAAAACACCAAGACTCAGTACTGTATAACAGCAAAACTATGGATGAAGTTGGTTTTGATAATGAAATAACAGAAGATGAACTTGATGATTTATCAGCAGAATTGGTGAATTTAACGTATCAAGTTACTCAAGAAGACATTGCCAAGCGACTGGATAAATTGGCTAGCGATGTGTTTTCACAGTTTTCGCGTTCTCAAATCCAAGAATGGATAAAAAATGGTGAATTATTAGTCAATAATTGCAATCAAAAAAGTCGATATTTGGTAAAATTAGATGATGTTTTAACCTTAAAAACCCAAATGCAGCATCACGGCACAGATTGTCCCGAAAATATTGCTTTGGATGTTATTTATCAAGACGACGATGTGATTGTGATAAATAAACCTGCTGGACTGGTGGTGCATCCAGGAGCGGGTAATTGGACGGGTACTTTAGTCAATGCTTTATTGTATCATTTTCCGGGTCAGGCTCGTTTGCCACGAGCAGGATTGGTGCATCGTATTGATAAAGATACAACCGGGCTTTTGGTGGTTGCTCGTACCAAAACGGCGCAATTGGATTTAATGAATCAGCTAAAAGACAAGTCAGTTTATCGATTGTATCAATGTTTAGTTTTAGGCATGCCTAGCGAAATTTTAACCCATAAAATCATTAATTTGCCAATTGCTCGCCATCCAAAACTGCGTACACAAATGAGCATTCGCCAAACAGGAAAGTCAGCCATCACTCACATTGATAAAGCAGTAGAGATAGCACACGGCATTAGTTTGGTGGACGTGTCATTGCAAACAGGACGTACTCATCAGATTCGTGTTCATATGTCCCATATTGGCTATCCTTTGATTGGTGATAAAGTTTATGGCAAAACGCTAAAAGGTAAAATACCTTTAGACATTCGTGCAGTATTACAAAATTTTCCTCGGCAAGCCTTGCATGCTCACACCTTAGGATTTATTCACCCAAAAACACAACAACAAGTAACGTTTCACGCACCCTTGCCTGATGATATCAAGATTCTAATTCATCAATTGCAAGAAATGTAACTGCTGGTTATTTAAGGATTTTTATGAATAATTTACAAAATGGAATAAAAATTTTATATCAAAATTCACATATTTTGATTGTTCAGACAGGTGCAGGTGTGTTTAATAAATTTGCTCAAGATGATTTGTATGGGCAGTTTAATTTAGGACTTCATGTTGGCGACAAACCTGAATGTGTATTAAAAAATCGCGCGGATTTATTAAGCAGTTTAAGACAACTAACGCATCAAAAAACCCAATCCATTTTTTGGCTAAATCAGGTTCATGGTAATCGTGTCTTAGATACAAAGAGTGATTTTTTTACCAGCAATCAAGATGCTGACGCTTTGGTTAGTTATCAAAAATATCAGGCTCTTGCAATCATGACTGCCGATTGTGTGCCAATTGCAATATTTGATGATAAAGATGGTATTGCTTGCATTCATGCGGGCTGGCAGGGTCTGACAAATGGCATTATTAAAAAAACTGCTATAAAATTGCATGGTCAAAAAAAAGCAGTGATAGGAGCATGTATCAGTAAGCAAAATTACGAAATTGATTTAGCACTGGCTGATAGAATTGTTAAAAAAGTTATTGAAAATCAATTGGTTGATTTAAATTATGATGCACTATATTCAGCGATTATTCAAAAGCAAAATACAGAAAAATGCTATATTGATATTGTCAAATTAACTCATTTGCAGCTGGCGTTTTTATCAATTGAATGTTTATCAGATAAAATTGCTTGCAGTTACGATAAAACTGATTTATATTCCTACCGCGCCCAAACTCATGCAAAAAAAATTGCAACAGGGCGCATGGCAACGGTAATTGTTCGTTATTAATTTGGTTATTGATTAAAAAAAGGAAACTTTATGAATAAACACGATATTTTAAACAGTTTAAACCCTGAAATTATTGCTAAATTCCGTACGGCAATTGAAATTGGGAAATGGGAAAATGGCGAAAAACTTACCACTGAACAACGCGAAACGTGCATGCAGGCAGTAATGATTTGGGAGCATGAATATTTGCCTGTCCATGAACGTACAGGTTATATCTCCAAACCTGTTGATGATAAAGGCAACATTGTTGGTGAAGAATGTGATATAGAGCATCAGCATCACTACCCCAATCTTGAACGACCTGTAAATTTTAAATAAGATTGTATTAAAAAAACTAACATCAATTTTGCTTTGTGATTAGTTGGCTAAGTGGTTAAAACGTTTGATTTTGCCTATAGTTTAATTTGCCTATAGTTTAAAAATATTGGCGTGTCTGATTTGCTGGGTTAAAATACCTCAAATATTGATTTTGGGCTTATCTAAGCACTCGCCATATGATAAAAGTCAGTCCAATTAAATAAAATAACAAACTTGCCCACCATGTTGATACCGTTAGACCAAGAGCAATGCACGTTAAAAAACCAGAAGCTGCTATCCAATCGTGACGCTTATTGTTTAAAAAATCAGCTCGCAAGGCTTGTATTTCACGTAAAAGATTGTCCTGACTGGCACCTAACGTCGCCATTGATTGCATGCCCTGATTAAAAAGTTTGGGCATTTCGGCGGTGGCGATTAATAGTTCGGGTAATTTATCTTTGATGTCATTCATATTTTTGATGGGGTCTAGCTGCTGTTTGACCCAAGCGGTCAAAATTGGTTTGGCAAGAGACCAAATATCCAATTCTGGATACAATTCACGCCCTAAACCTTCCACATGAACCAGTGTTTTTAATAAGAGCATTAATTGTGGTGGAATGCTCATATGGTGACGGCGTGCAATATTTAAAATTTCAAATAAAATTCCTGCAAAATCCAGTTCACTCATTGGTTTTGATACCATGGGACTGACCGTACGCGCCATATCATGAATTAAAGCGTGCTTGTCAGTTGATGGTGGAATCCAGCCTGCTGCTGCAATAATATCCACCAGTATTGAGTAATTACCATTCATCACCGATAGTAGCATACGCGCAACAATTAATTGGTCATCTTTAGAGAGTGCGCCCATAATCGCACAATCAAGCCCTAAATAACGTGGGTTTTCTACCGGCGCACCATTGGGTAATGTTTCTACAAAAATATTACCAGGGTGCATATCAGCATGAAAAAAATTATCTCGAAATACTTGGGTAAAAAAGATAGTTAAACCATTTTTAGCAAGCACTGCACGGTCATATCCTAATTTATCAAATACGTGCGTTTGGGAAATGGGAATGCCACTAATGCGTTCAGAAACCATGACCGATTTGCTTGATAGATAAACTTCAGGCACATAAATCAGCTTTGAATCTAAAAAGTTTTGCCGCATTTTGGTGGCATTGGCGGCTTCTAGTGTTAAATCCAGCTCATTGAGCATGATTTGTCGATAATCTTCAACAATATCAATTAGATGAATAGCACGAGCTGCCTCAAGTCGCGCCGAAACCCAGCTAGCAAGTTCTCTTAAAAGCTCAAAGTCGGCAATAATTCCCGCCTTGAGATTGGGGCGCACAACTTTAACCACCACTTCACGCCCATCAAAAAATCGCGCAGTATGCACCTGAGCAATGCTGGCAGCTGCTAGTGGTACTTCATCAAATCTTTCAAACAATTGTTTGGTGGTTTGCCCTAATCCTGTTGTTTGATTGGCAATTTGAGCTTTGGCGATGGCAACATCAAAAGGGGCAACTTTGTCTTGCAAAAGCGACAATTGTTCAATGATTTTGGGTGGCAACAAATCTGAACGGGTTGATAGTAATTGACCCAGCTTTAAAAACAGTGTTCCCATCTCTTCTAGGGCAAGTTTTACACCCAAAGGATTGTGTTTCTTACCAAAGCTAGCAGGATGACTTCTGATTAATCGTGCGATTGGCGCAAGTTCAGCAACGTCTGAAAAATGAGTGTCCAAACGATGCTTAGCAGCAATACGATACAAATGAAATAAACGGCGACGATGGGAAATTAGCATATAAAATATCAGTTTACGGTTAGGATTTTATTGCTTAGACTGGCTGGTTCATTAGCGAATTTTAGATAATTTGTCAAAATAAACCGATTTTATCCATTCACCAAAAGCTCCAAATGATTGCCAAAACGTCTGATTTTGTGTGGTTAAAATAGGTATAGCATCGGCAATTAATGCTTGCATATGCTGCCAGACAACATCATCACCACTGAGATTGACCATTTGATAAGGATTTTTTAGCAGTTGTAACAAATCTTTGCCGTTAGCAAAACTTACAATACAATCTGGAAAAACCATAAAATCGTTGGTTGTTTGTTCAAAAATAGGCTCATAAACAGGCAAAAAACGCACAGATTGTTCACAAAAGCGCACATCTAGGGTAATTTCAGGCATACCTAAACTGATGCGAATCGTCTTATCAATCAATGCCAAATGATGGTGATTATCAATCAAATCTTTGGCAAGAAGTGCATTAATAAGACGTTCTGCACCTAGTAAAATCAGTGTAATCAACATATCAAGATTTTACATAAGGTTTAAAACCGCGATGAACCGCAACAATGCCTCCTGTTAAATTATGATAATCACAATTGGTAAATCCAGCTGTTTCCATCATTTGCTTTAATGTGGTTTGGTCAGGATGCATACGGATGCTTTCAGCAAGATATTGATAACTGTCCGCATCGTTTGCAACAATTTTTCCCATCAGTGGTAAAGCGGTGAATGAATAAAGGTCATAGGCTTTGGATAGCGGCTCAAATACGGGTTTAGAAAATTCTAAAATTAACAAGCGACCGCCTGGTTTTAATACCCGAAACATGGCTTCTAATGCTTTGTCTTTATCAGTAACATTACGCAATCCAAAACTGATGGTAACCAAATCAAAAGAATTGTCTGCAAATGGTTCTAAAGTTTCAGCATTGGCAAGGATAAAATCCACATTATTACAACCAGCATTAATTAGGCGCTCACGTCCCACTTCCAACATGGCTTCATTAATATCAGACAATACAACTCGTCCAGTGCGTCCAACTTCTTTGCTAAATACTTTGGCAAGGTCGCCTGTCCCGCCTGCAATATCCAAAACATGTTGTCCTGTACTAACTCCAGACATATTGATGGCAAAGCGCTTCCAAAGTCTGTGAATGCCAAAACTCATCAAATCATTCATAATATCGTATTTTTTGGCAACCGATGTAAATACTGCAGCAACTTTGGCTTGTTTATCAGCTTTTTTAACCGTTTGATAGCCAAAATGGGTGGTTTCATCAGTATTCGTTTGATTTGTTGATGGGTCGGCACTCTCACCTTGTGGGACTTGTCCCTTGGCTTGCCCTTGGGGGGTTCCTGTGGGTAAAATATTGGGGTTGTGAAATTCTTTATTGTTGTCAGAATTATTGTTTGAAGTTTGGTTCGTCATAAAATACCTTTTTTTACATATCAGATATAAAAATATAAAATATAAAAACACGCTTATCATACTACAAATAGGCGTGTTTTTGGGAAAATTTTAGAATAAAATCGGGATAAAAAAATAAAGATTATGATTTAATTTGACGAAATTGGTTTTGGCATAATTTAATAAATTCATGACCAAATTTTCGAATATCGCTATCATCACGCACAGCAATCCAGCTGGTAAATCGTCCAAAGTGAGTAATAGGAATGGCAACCAAATCAGGATAATGAATTGGTTCATATGCCATTTGGGCTACAATACCCACACCAAGACCTGCTGAAACATAAGTGCTAATCACGTCTGAATCAAGTGCCGCCAATACCACATCAGGTGTTAAACCGGCTTTACCAAACACTCTATCAATACTACCTCGACCAGTAAATCCGCCATGATAGGTTACCAAAGGGTAGCTGGCAAGTGTTGGTAAGTCAACACCATCAATCACACCTGCTAAGGCCGCCAATTCATGATTTTTAGGAACAATTACTACATGTGACCAGTCATAATAGCGATGGCAACGCAAAACCGCATTATTAAGCAAAGATTCAGTAGCAATGCCAATGTCTGCTTGTCCACGAATTACCATTTGAGCAATGGTTTCAGGGTCAGCTTGCTGTAAAATCAGATTGACTTTATTAAACTTTTGACGAAAAGCCTTGACAATCTCGGGCAAAACGTAACGTGCCTGGGTGTGCGTGGTGGCAACGGTAAGCGTGCCTTCACTGGCGTTATTAAAATCAAGACTTAAATTTTCAATCGTGCGAATTTCAGCAAAAATTGCTTCAATGTGGGGCAGTAGTGATTTGCCAATGGCGGTTAATCCTGTCAAACGCTTTCCTTGTCGAGTAAATACGTCCGCCTTGAGCTGATTTTCTAAAGCGGCGATTTGTTTGGATAGACTGGACTGGCTGGTGTGTAGCAGTGCAGCTGCTTGACTTAGGTTGTAGCCATTAACCACAGTATGCCAAACGGTTTCAAGCTGTTTTAATTGAATTTGTAGGTGTTTTTGGTTAATAATTACGTCAATTGCCATGTTATTTATCCAAACATAAAATAATCAATAGATTCATTATAAAATTACTGATTTAAAAATAAAATGCCAAAAATGAAAAATAATCTTGAATTTTGGAATAAGATTACATCAAGATTGGTTTAGAAATTGTTTTAGGATTGTTAAGATTATTGATGAGTGATAAAAAATCAATTGTTAAGGTTAGGTAAATTTTTTGTGTAAATTTAGTTACAATTATTAGAAAATCAGTAAGCCTTGCCCTTTATATTCCGTTAAACGCTTTTTATATGGTTGTTTATAGTCTAAAATGGCAGAATTTTTAAGCAATATTTATTCTTCATGTCAAATTCATCTTCAGTAGATTCTCAAACCAAACAAAATTTTTGGCAAGCTTTTGAACAAGCTTATCTCAATCGTGAAGCACTGTCCCTGTTTTTATTAGGGCTTGGGGCAGGCGTGCCAATTTTATTAATTTTTAGCAGTTTGGGATTGTGGCTGCGAGAAGCGGGTATTGACCGTAGCACAGTAACAATGTTTAGCTGGGCGGCATTAGGTTATTCTTTTAAGTTTATTTGGTCGCCTTTGGTTGAAACTCTAAAAATTCCCATACTGCATCGTTTTGGTAAACGTAAATCATGGCTTTTGTTGTCACAAATCTTGATTATCAGCGCAATCATCATCATGGCAATGACCAATCCGCAAGATAAAAATCTGACTATTATGGCGTTTGGAGCGGTACTTTTGGGATTTTCAGCCGCTACTCAAGACATTGTAATTGACGCTTATCGGATTGAATGCGCCCCCAGCCAAAGGCAAACTGCTTTATCAGCAAGTTATATTGGTGGTTATCGTCTTGGCATGGTCACATCAGGAGCAGGCGCTTTATATCTGGCAGATTATTTTGGCTCAAAAGAAGGGCATTATCATTATTTTGCTTGGCAAAAAACCTATCTAGCAATGGCGTGCGTCATGCTGATTGCAATTATGACAACCCTTTCTTTAAAAGAGCCAATCTCTCAAGCGAAAAATTTAATCCATAATACAAAAGACTCGTTGCGTTTATTATTGGTATTTATTTTATCGATTTTGACATTTATTTTTATTTATCGTTTAATGGGCTCTTTATTGCCTGAAGTTAAAAGTGTTGGGCTGTCTTTTTTATTTGGTTGTATTCAATTTATGACCAGTGCTTTGGCTATGGTGATTTCTGGATATTTGTTCATCGATTTAAATGTTGCTCCTAAAGACATTGTAATGCAGTCTTGGGTCTCCCCAATTACTGATTTTTTTTATCGTTATGGTAAAAAAGCAGGACTGCTTTTAGCTTTAATTGGTTTGTATCGCATTTCAGATATTGTGGCTGGAAATATTTCCAATATTTTTTATCAAGATATTGGTTTTGATAAAACACAGATTGCGCGTGCTGTAAAAATGTGGGGTGTTGTTGCCAGTATTGGCGGTGGTTTTATTGGTGGTTGGGTTGCTCAAAAAATAGGAATTATTAGGGCAATGTTATTGGGTGCAGCGTTGGCTTGTTTAACTAATCTATTATTTATTGTGTTATTTAATACCCCAAATCAATACATGCTTTATATGGCAGTTTTAACGGATAATTTGGCAGCAGGTCTAGCAAGCTCGGTATTTATCGCCTTTTTATCAGCTTTGACATCCATTCAGTTTACCGCAACACAGTATGCTTTATTTTCATCATTAATGACGTTATCGCCTAAATTGCTTGGCGGCTATTCAGGTGCAATTGTGGATGCAACCAGTTATCCTGTATTTTTTACCATTACTTTTATTATTGGCATTCCTGTTTTATACTTGGTTTATCTCGTAGGTAAAAAAATCCCCCTTGAAATAAATAAACCATAAAGGCAAATTATGAAATACGATGCGTCAAAAAGTATTAGTCAAATTAAAAAAGATTTTTTTAAATCCATTGATGCCATACCTCAATTTATTATTGAAGATTTGTTATTATGGGTGATTGATAAGAATAAAACTTTTTTAATTACCAATCCAGATTATGTTTTGACAGATAAACAATATCAAGGTTTTATTGATGGAATTCAAAAATTAAAAAATAAAATCCCATTGGCTTACATTACAGGTAAACAGGCATTTTGGGGCCGAGAGTTTTTAGTCAATTGCCATACATTAATTCCGCGACCAGACAGCGAATGTATGATTGATGCCGTCATTGATTTTGTAAATAAAAATTCTGTAACTGCTCCTAAAATTTTGGATTTAGGTACAGGAAATGGCTGTTTGGCAATTACCCTTGCTAAAGAATTGCCAAACAGTCAAGTGGTAGCGGTGGATTTTTCTCTTAATGCACTAGAGCTTGCCAATAAAAATGCCAAAAATCTAAGTGCTGACAACTGCGTTTTTATTCATTCAGATTGGTTTGATAAAATATCCGATTTATTTGATATTATTATTTCCAATCCACCATATATTGCACTTAATGATAAACATTTGGATGATTTAGTTGCTGAACCAATCACTGCCTTGGTTGCCAAAGATGATGGTTTGGCAGATATTTATCACATTATCAAACATGCTAAAAATTATTTACACAACCAAGGTATTTTATTAATAGAACATGGGTTTAATCAGACAAAACAGGTTCAAGATATCTTTTGTCAATTTGAATTTGGTGATATCGATACCATTAAAGATTATGGCGGTAATGACAGAATAACCAAAGGTATTTATTATGAATAACCAATTGTCAAAAAATAAATCATTACAAGATGAACTTTCAGAAGATGAACTGTTAAGATATTCTCGGCAAATCCTGCTGGATGAATGGGATATTGATGCTCAAATTAATTTAAAAAATTCGCGTGTGTTAATAATTGGGGCTGGGGGTTTGGGCTGTCCTGTATCTCAAATATTGACACGTTCAGGCGTTGGTTATTTGTGTTTAATTGATTTTGATGTTATTGAAGAAAGCAACCTACAAAGACAATCATTATTTACCCAAGAAGATATTGGTCAATATAAAGCAAAGAAGGCTTATGAAAAATTAAAACAGCAAAATCATTTGATCAATATTGAATACCATCATATAAAAATATCGGATGATAATATCAACTCTATTTTTAATAAAATCAATCCAGATTTGGTAATTGATTGCACAGATAATTTTAAAATTCGAGATTTGTTAAATAAAGCTTGCCGACAATTAAGTCTTCCGTTGTTATCCAATTCTGCCATTGGTGAAATTGGACAAATTGCATTATTTACTAAAGATACAGGCTGTTATAACTGTTTATTTGGTCATGATAAGTCTGATGAAAATAATTGCGCGGTGTCTGGCGTCCTGGCAAGTACCGTGCATATTATTGGTGCGATGACTGCTCAAATTGCACTGGATTTTTTAGGCAGAAACAACAATCCAATTGCTAATCAATTACTACTTTGGCAAGGATTTAATTTATCTTTAAAAAAAATAACATTTCGCAAAAATTCAAATTGTCTTATTTGCCAATCTTTTTAATAAAGTGATTTTAATATTTGAATAAATTATCTAACATTAGGTTGCCTATATGAAACCAACCATACTGTCTAAATTACCCGTTGATTTTGGTAAAAAAACACTCACAACAGGATTAAATGTATTAGGGCGAATCAAAAAAACAACGAACGTTGCAGGGCTTTGTGCGCTTAGAGTTGCTAAGGGTGAAAAACCCGATGCATATTTGTTAAAAGAAGCCTTTTTGCAAATGGGGGTCACTTATATTAAACTTGGACAGTTTATTGCCAGTACGCCATCGTTATTTCCCAAAGAATATGTTTTGGCATTTTCAGACTGTCTGGATAAAACACCACCCATTGCTTTTTCACAGATTCGTCAGGTTTTAGAAGAAGAACTGTGCCAAAATGGACAAGGTTTAGAAGATATTTTTGAGTCTATTAATCCCATATCAATTGCATCTGCAAGCATTGCTCAAGTGCATGAAGCAACACTAAAAACAGGTCAAAAAGTTGCTTTAAAAGTGCAAAAACCTGATGTTATGGCAATCATGCAGACGGATTTGGGGGTGCTACACAGTGCTTTTTGGATATTAGAAAAAATTATGCCAGCCGTCAAAGCAGCAAGTCTTGAGCCAATTATTCATGAGATGCGGCAACGTATGTTGGCAGAAACAGACTTTTTAGCAGAAAGTTTACATATTGATAAATTCTTGGCATATCTGGCAAATACCGGCAATACAGACGTTACAGCTCCTTACGTGCATAAACATTTATCTACCAAACGCGTTTTGACTATGGATTTATTAACGGGTAAATCCTTAATTGATAACAGTTTGCCTTGGGTGAATAATACAGAGGCTGCCAAAAAGGTGATGGCAACAGTGCTTGATACTTGGTTTTTATCTTTGATGATGACGGGAGAATTTCACGCCGATTTGCATGCGGGTAATTTGATGATGCTTGATAATGGTCAAATCGCCTTTTTGGATTTTGGTTTGATGGGTGAAATCAATCCAAAAAGTTTACAAGCGTGCTTTAATTTAGTTCAGGCAATCCAGACCAGTGATTTTTATGGCGTCGCTCAAGCAATGGTAGATATCGGCATGACAGCTGAACGCTCACGTATGGATATTGATAAACTTGCTCAGGATTTGCAAAAAATTTTTGGAGCCAATCATTTTAATGCCAGTACGCAAGACAAAGACCAAAGTGTTCAAGCTGACAGCCTAAATATTATGATGGTAGAGCTTGCGCAGATTGGTAAACGTCATGGTATCCATTTTCCAAGAGATTTTGCCTTATTGACCAAGCAGCTTTTGTATTTTGACCGTTTTATGGTGGCGCTTGCCCCTGATATGGAACTATTTGAAGGTGAGCGATTAAGTATGGTACAAAATTATTAGTTTGACCATTTTTTATGTTTGATTACAAAATGGGCAATCAATAACCTATTTCAAATATAATTAACACAAAAAAATAATAATTGCAATTCATAATTTAAAATAAAGTAAAATTTTAATTATTTTAAGAATATTTCTTTTTTGTTATGATACTGCTATGATATATAAGCTTATCTTACATTAAAGTATCTTTGGACGCCCGATACAGACTTGAGCCAGTGGAATTAAAATGTAAGAGATTATTGTAATAAATCAGGAGTATTATTTTATGAGTGATACAAAAAATAACCATTCAGGCGATTTGTCGCTTGAAACGGATTTTAAGCAAGGCGATGATAGTGTACCGCCATCAGGAAATGCTGCTAAAGATACTTGGCGTGGAATCATTATTCTTTTAATTGCAGCAATTGTTTCTTATGGCGTTTACAGTATTTTGCCTTTTGAAGCAGCTGCTAATAAAGGATTGGCGTTGGCTTTATTTATTGGTACGTTGTGGCTAACTGAAGCCATCCATGTAACCGCAACCGCTGTTTTGGTTCCAATTTTAGCGATGTTAATTGGCATCCCTGAGTTTGAAACTAAAAAAGCATTATCTAGTTTTGCTGACCCGATTATCTATGTGTTTTTTGGTGGCTTTGCATTAGCAGCAACTTTACACGTCCAAAAAATTGATAAAAAAATTGCTTACGGACTGGTTGGCTTGGCAAAAGGTCATTTAGGCGGAGCGGTGCTGCTCATTTTTGCAGTAACGGCAGGCTTATCCATGTGGATTAGTAACACAGCAACCGCTGCAATGATGCTGCCTTTGGCACTGGGATTATTAACTCAAGTAGATAAAGAAAAAGACCGTGGCACCTTTGTTTTTGTACTTTTAGGGATTGCGTATTCAGCGTCTATTGGTGGGTTGGGTACAGTGGTTGGTTCCCCTCCAAATGGTATTGCTGCCAAAGAACTTGGGCTTGATTTTGCAGGCTGGATGAAGTTTGGTTTGCCTATCATGTTAATATTTATGCCAACTTTGTTAGGTGCGATGTATCTTGTTTTAAAACCAAATTTAAATCAAAAAGTTACCAATCAAAGAGAAGACATTCCTTGGACAATGCCACGTATCTTAAGTTTGGTTATTTTTGTTATTACAGCCATTTGTTGGGTTTTCGGCGGTCAAATTAGTACTGCAGTTGGTTTTAAAGACCCAGACGCAGTCATTGCTATTTTGGCAGCGGTAGCCGTGTTATCATGTGGTTTGGTTAGCTGGAAGCAAGTTTCAGACAATACGGACTGGGGCGTGCTCATGTTGTTTGGCGGTGGTATTGCACTGTCTAATGTGATGAAAAACTCTGGCGCGTCTAAAGTATTGGGTGAACAAATCGCAACTGCTTTGGATGTTGCTCCTGCATTTGTGGTGATTTTAGCTATTGCTTCCTTTATTATTTTCTTAACTGAATTTACATCAAACACCGCTTCTGCTGCACTACTTGTACCTTTGTTTGCGCCTGTTGGCGAAGGTTTGGGCTTGCCACCACAACTTTTGGTATTGGTAATTGGTATCGGGGCGTCTTGTGCTTTTATGTTGCCTGTCGCAACACCACCAAACGCCATTGTTATGGGTACAGGTTATATTAAACAAAAAGAAATGATGAAAGTAGGTTTTGTGCTCAATATTGTTTCTATTATTGTAGTTACATTGTGGGCATATTTCTTATGGCGATAATTTTGTTTTAAAATTATGCAAATAATGGATTTTTGTAATCAAATAAACGCTTCTTGTTAAAGGGGCGTTTTTTTTGTATGAAAGGTTAATAAGGCAATTGCATATTTTAAGAAATAACCTATAATGATTGAATATTTTTTGTCTAAAATATTTAATAACACTGTGATAATATTATGAAATATTATATCAAATCAACACTAAAGCAATTATATAAAAGCATGCTACTTTTGGGTTTTTTATCTTTATCAATGACAATGGTAGCCTGTCAGGATAAAACCAATGAAAAAGCCAGCACATCAGAAAATCAGCCCAGTGAACTTAGTGAGCAAGCCCCTAAAGAAGAACCCGTAGTTATCCAAAGACGACCTAATGTCAGTCAGCAGTTTATTGGCATCGATACTGTAAATGTTCGCCTAGCATCTGTATTGGATGAAGTGCCTTATCAAACAGATGGATTGAGTGATTTTGCTCAGTCTGTTAATACTGCGGTTTGGTCGCAAGTTATGCCAAATCCACCACCAGCGGATGAGAATTTAGCTGCCAAAAATGAGCACGTAAAAAATCCATCCAAACAGCCTTCTAAAGCTAAAAAAGAGCCTATTTTAAAAGACCCAATTAGCGCTGCTCAAATTATTCGTATTCAAGCATTGTTAAATTGGCATCATCACAGTGTAGGCGCGGTTGATGGAAAAATGAGTAATAATACCATCAAAGCCATGCAAATTTTTCAAAAAGCTAAAAATCTACCCATCACTGAATATATGGATAGCGCAACTTGGCAGGCATTGAGCGCAGATGAAAACCTAATGCAACAGCCAGTACTGGTGCATTATACTTTAACTGATAAAGATGTTAGAATCGGTGGCAGTAGAAGCGGTTATCACAGCGTCAGTGAAGCAGTTGCTGAGCGTTTTCATATGAGTCGAAAATTACTTGAAGAACTCAATCCAAACATTGCTTTAAAGGCAGGTAATACCATCACAGTTTATAACCCATATCAGCCTAATGAAGTTTCGGTCAAACGTGTGGTAATAGAGCGCGATAAAAATATTCTATACGCGTATGATGAAGCGGATAATTTGGTTGCCAGTTATCCAACTACGATTAACCGCGCCAGAACTCCAAAAGGTACTTATAAAGTAGCTAATCGGGTAGTTGACCCATCTTATAATAAAGATTTTCGTAACAAAAACAGTGTCATCGGACCTGGGCCAAATAATCCTGTTGGTCGAGTGTGGATTGGGATTAGTAAGCCTAGTTTTGGCATTCATGGCAGCCCTGAACCTGAACTGATTAGTCGTCAAACATCGGCAGGATGTGTGCGTTTAACAAACTGGGATGCATTGGGACTGTTTGGAGCGATTGAAGAGGGCGCAATTGTGGAATTTATGTAAAAATTTACTACAGTCAAATGTTTATTAACATTTAAGCAAATGTGATGAATAAAAATAATTAAAAAAACCATAAAAATAAAATATCAAAACCGTATTCTACATACGGTTTTTTATATTGTAGTTTAAGTGTGTATAATTTAAACAATATTTATAAATCATATTAAACAATGGGTTTTCTTCGATAGAATAAGATTCCTGGAATGGATAAACCTAAAACCAAAGCTGAAATAACAAATAATGCTTCAAAAAAATAAGTCATCATTTGTACAAACAAACTCAAACTAAAACCAAAATAGCCAATTTGTACCATACTTACCATAGCTTTATAAGCCACAATTCCTGGCATTAAACAAATTACACTAGGTACAATTAACGCTTTTGGGGGCAACCTATTTTTTTGTGAAAAATAAACACCTAAAAAACTGGCTATCATTGACCCAAAAAAAGTGGCAATTGCTAAATGAATGTGTAAATTAACCATCAATGATTTGATGCCAACCGCCACCAAAGTCATCAAAAGACAAAATCTAATATAACATCTAGGTAGAGTAAACATCAAACACCAGCCAAAACTGGTTAAACAACTCAATAAACATTTGCTTAAAATATCAATAATCATCATGTTAAGCCCCAATGCGGAATTTGTAGCAAAATTAGAGCAATCACAATGCCAACACACGCAGACAACGTCAGCATAGTTGCAAACATCCAGCGCCCAACACCCATATTGATATAACCTTTTAACATATCAGACAATGCGTTGATGATTGGAAAACCTGGCACCAAAAGCAGCACACTAGAAGCAACTGCAACATCGGCATTTTTTCCTAAATCTAAAAAATAAGCAACTGCCCCTAAAATGGTTGCTACAAAAGCACAAATAATCACCACAACAAACGGGTTAAAATGATGACCAGAAAGATAAATTCGAGTACGCATGGCAGCAAATCCTGCAACAAGTGTAATCAAGGCAATGGGCAAATCACCACCGTTTAGATAAGCAAAACTTGCACAAGACATGCCTACAAAAAAGGCCATTAAATTATTGGGGTAGGTACTTCGGTCAATACTATCTAAACGTTTTTCAATAATGTTGATGGTGTGTTCATCACGTTTTTGGGTTTCAATGTCTAGTACAATTCTTTGGATTTGTACCAAAATACTTACATTGATGCCCTGATGAACGGTATTTCTGGCAGTGGTAATGCAGCGACCATTGTATAGCGTAGTAAGCGTAATGGCATTAAATGACAATGCACACTCTACCCCGTTGACTCCTAAAGACACTCCTAAGCGTTTGGTTAAATCAACTGCAACCACCGATTCAGCACCATACTGCATCAATAACAGTGCGCAGCGAACACATAGGCGAGTAATACGCTGCTGCTCTTCATAACTTAGGTAGGGCAATCTTTGAATTTTAGTTTGGGCGCTAGACAGTGTATTTGTCATCATTTTTATTCATAAACCCATAAGTTAAAATTATTTTTATTGATATTGTAAACAAAGTTAGTTAAAAAATCATAAAAAATTCGCTAATTATTTAAAAATCTTGTATGATAATTTTAAATTCAGTTATTTTTGTACTTTACTTGGTTTAATTGATAGATAATGAAACAAATCCATATTGTGCTTTATACACCAAAAATTCCCAACAACACCGGCAACGCCATACGTTTGTGTGCCAACACGGGGGCAATTTTACATTTGGTTGAACCTTTGGCGTTTAAATTGGATGATAAAAAACTAAAACGAGCAGGTCTAGATTATCATGAATATGCTAACATGCAGGTGCATCAAGATTGGCAAGCGTGTAAAGAAGCGTTGGCTTGGCAAGGTGTAACAACCATTGTAGCTTTAACAACAAAATTTAGTCAGCCTTTTTATGAGTATAGCTTTACCCAAAATCAGGGCAGTATAGCTTTGGTGTTTGGCTCAGAAACCGATGGGCTTTCGCAAAATGTGCGTGATGATATTGGCAAAGCTAATTGGTTGCGTTTGCCAATGTTGCCAGAATCAAGAAGTTTAAATCTATCTAATAGCGTGGCAATCTGCTTGTATGAAGTTTGGCGTCAATTAGGTTTTGTTGGCGATGTTGGGCAAAGTGTTGGTTATCATCGTCTTAGTTCGCGACCAGAATAATATGATAACAATCATAAGGAATTTGAATGTTTGAGTCTTTAAACAAACCAGCTCATCTATTTATTTTGATAATAGTTTTTGCATTAACCGCTTGTGGCGAAAAACCCACTAATAACAATTCTGCTAATAATAAAACTCAAGCTGATGCAAAGGATGAATTTGTTGGTTGCTATACCATTAATAAAGACACCCCTGCTCAAATTAAAATCAGTAAAAATCAAGATGGCTATGTTATGCAAATGAAAGAGCCTAAAGGCGCAAAAACGCTTTGGGATAATCCTGAATCATTAAAAAAGGTAGAGCCTGAGCAGGCGTGGAATTTTTTTCGGGTAAATGCACTGGATTTTAGCAAAGACGATGTGCAAGCAGTGATTATGAGACCTGATAATATGATGGTATTAACAAAAGTAAAAGATGCCAGTAAAAATGTCAATCCAAAATTAGACAGCGATTTTGTGGTGCATATTTTTGGGGTGGTGAATACTATTTATGCGGTAGATTGTGATGATAAGCAAATAGATATTGTTAAGACTGAGCGGTAATAAGTTTATTCAATATAAAAATTTTAGAAAAAAACTACCTAAATTAGGTATAAAATGCCACTAAAGCACAATTCCAAAAGGATAATAGTCTTTTTATGATATTGGATATTTATTTAAAAAATACTTATGCTTTTGAGTATTTTTAAAAAGCATAACATTTTTGAATTAAAGTCTTTTATAATATTAAAGATCTATGGGTTTTCTACCCACTTTCCCATCAAGTGTTTAACTTGATTTATTTTAGTTTAGGATATTGTTATGACAACCTATTATAAAGATTCTGATAGCACCGAAACCCAAGAGTGGTTAGATGCATTTGAATCAGTGATTAAAAATGCTGACAAAGAAAGAGCTCAATTTTTATTAAAAGCCTTGTATAACATGGCAGTTCAGGAGGGGTTGCCCTTCAACCGTCTGGATACGGCTTACGTCAATACCATTCCTGCTGAAGACGAGCCAAGTTACCCTGGTGATTTACATATGGAACGCAAGATTCGTGCTTTGGTGCGTTATAATGCTCTTGCGATGGTAATGAAAGCCAACCAAAATGATGACGATTTGGGCGGACATTTGGCAACATTTGCATCGTCTGCAACCCTTTATGAAACTGGTTTTAACCACTTTTGGCGCGCTCCTGACGAAACCCATGGTGGCGATTTGATTTATTATCAAGGTCATGGTGCCCCTGGTATGTATGCTCGTTCATTTTTGGAGGGTCGTCTTTCTGAAGAGCAGCTAAAAAATTTCCGTCGTGAAGTAGGTGGTAAAGGTCTTTCGAGTTATCCACATCCTTATTTGATGCCAGATTATTGGCAATTCCCAACAGTATCGATGGGTCTTGGTCCTTTGATGAGTATTTATCAAGCCCATATTCAAAAATATCTAACCAACCGTAACCTGTTGAAAGAAGAAAACCGCAAAGTTTGGGCGTTTTTAGGTGATGGTGAGACCGATGAGCCAGAAAGCCTGGGTGCGATTTCGTTGGCAGGACGTGAAAAATTAGACAACCTTATCTGGGTAATCAACTGTAACTTGCAACGTCTGGATGGTCCTGTACGTGGTAATGGCAAAATCATTCAAGAGCTTGAATCGGTGTTTCGTGGCGCAGGCTGGCGAGTGATTAAAGTAATCTGGGGTGACCATTGGGATTCACTGTTAGCCAAAGACACTACAGGTGTTTTGAAAAAACGCATGGAAGAGGTTGTTGATGGTGAATATCAACTTTATGAAGCGCGTGATGGAGCATTTACTCGTAAAGAATTCTTTGGTAAATATCCAGAGCTTGAAGCAATGGTTGCTCATTTATCCGATGAAGAAATTCAGCGTTTAAACCGTGGCGGTCATGACCCTAAAAAAGTTTACGCCGCATACAGTGAAGCAATGAAGACCGTTGGTCAGCCAACAGTGATTTTGGTAAAAACGGTTAAAGGTTATGGATTATCTAGCCAAATTCAAGCCGTAAACAAAGCCCACCAAATCAAAAAGCTCGACGAATCAGGTCTAAGATATTTTAAAGAACGTTTTGATTTGCCAATTGGCGATGAAGAGTTAAAAGATTTACCGTTTTATCGTCCTGCTGAAGACACTCCAGAATATAAGTACTTAATGGGTCGTCGTCAGACATTGGGTGGGCATTTGCCAGCACGCAGAAGTGGACATATTCCATTAACCATCCCTGAATTGTCCATCTTTGATAATGTATTGCAGGGTAGCAATGGTAAAGAACAATCAACCACAATGGTGTTTGTGCGTTTGTTGTCAGCACTTCTTAAAAACAAAGATCTTCAAAAATACGTTGTACCAATTGTTCCTGATGAAGCACGTACATTTGGTTTAGAAGGCATGTTCCGTCAATTGGGCATTTATTCATCTGTTGGTCAAAACTATGTTGCTGAAGATGCTGAAGCCTTGATGGGTTATAAAGAAGCTAAAAATGGACATATGCTTGAGGAAGGCATTAACGAGGCCGGCGCGATGAGTGCTTGGATTGCCTTAGCAACTAGCTATTCTACGAATGCCTTGCCAATGATTCCAATGTATATTTATTACTCAATGTTTGGCTTCCAACGCGTGGGTGATTTGGCATGGGCGGCTGGCGATTGTCAGGCTCAAGGCTTCTTATTCGGTGCAACCGCAGGACGTACTACTTTAAATGGTGAAGGCTTGCAACACCAAGATGGCCATTCTCATGTGCATTTTGGCACCATTCCAAACTGTGTCACCTATGACCCTTGCTTTGGCTATGAGCTTGCAGTTGTAGTGCATGATGGCTTACGTCGTATGTATGGAGAAGGCGAGCGTGTTTATTACTACATCACTTTAATGAATGAAAACTATGAGCATCCAGCAATGCCTGAAGGAGTGGAAGAGGGTATCAGACGTGGTATGTATCTGCTAGAAGATAATGGTTCTATGCAGGTGCAACTACTTGGCTCAGGTGTGATTTTACGTGAAGTGCAAAAAGCAGCTCGCATTTTAGCAGAAAAATTCTCTATTACAGCAAACGTATGGAGCGTAACAAGCTTTAATGAGCTGACCAAAGATGGTATGGCGTGTGATGATTACAATCGCTTACATCCAACTGCTGAACAAAAAACACCATGGATCACCAGCCAGCTTAGTGGCCATACAGGTGTGATTGTGGCAGCGACAGACTACATCAGAAACTATGCTGAACAGATTCGCGGCTGGCTTCCAGAAGGTTCTGCCTATACAACGCTTGGTACAGATGGTTTTGGGCGTTCAGACACTCGTCAAAATTTACGCAGTTTCTTTAACGTAGATGCCAATCATATTGTTTTAGCTACTTTGAAAAAATTAGCGGACAAAGGTGAAATTGGTGTTGAAGTGGTTCAACAAGCTATTGAGTTATTTGAAATTGATGCTGATAGCCCACCAGCGTGGCAACCACAACCACATTTTGACTATTTCCCAGATGCGCCAGCAGTATCTGTAAGTGCCAATCCGCACCCAGTGCCTGAGCTGATTGACGAAGATAAGTAACCCAAATTAGGAGAATGTGATGGAAATTAAAGCCCCAGATTTGGGTGTAGATAGTGCTGAAGTTAGTGAAATTATGGTAAAAGTTGGCGATGTTGTTAATAGTGATGACAACATTGCCCTGGTTGAGTCTGACAAAGCATCTGTGGAAATTCCCGCAGGTGTTAGCGGTACAGTAACAGCGATTTTAATTCAAGTGGGTGATCAAATCAGTCAAGGTAGCCCCTTAATAGCCATCAGTGAGAGTGGCGCGGCTGAAAAATCAGAAGAGCAAGTACCTGCAAATGTAGAAGTTGCTACCAAGCCTGAAACTAATGAAGTTGTTTCCGCTTCAGAAACAAGCACTCCTATTGCAACTGGTGCAGCAGTAAGTCAAACGTATAATTTACCTGATTTGGGCGTGGATAGTGCAAGCGTAGCCGAAATTATGGTAAAAGTGGGCGATACTGTTGAAAAAGACCAGCCAGTGATTTTAGCAGAATCAGATAAGGCTTCAGTAGAAGTGCCAGCACCAGTTGCAGGTGTTGTAGAAGCAATTTTAGTCAGCGAAGGCGATACTGTCACCAATGCTCAAGCTTTTATTACGATTAAATCTACAGAAGGTGTTTCTGCGACTGCTGCACCAAAAGTTGAAGAAGCAGCTGTTCCAGCACCATCAGCACCAGATCAGTCAAAACCTGCCCAACCTACAAATCAGACCGCAAAATTAAGTGAAGCTGAGGTAAATGCCAAAGCACGTGATGTTTATGCTGGACCTGCGGTGCGCAAATTGGCTCGTGAATTGGGTGTGGATATTGGTTTGGTTAAAGGTACAGCTGCTCATGGTCGTATCTTAAAAGAAGATTTGTTTGGGTATGTCAAATCAGTCATGACAGGCGCGACCAAACCTGCTAACGCTATTAGCGTGAATGCTCCAGTACGTTCAGGTTTACCTAGCTTGCCTGATATGAGTAATCGGGAAATCTGGGGTGAGATTACTACTGAAGATTTGACACGCCTACAAAAAGTGTCTATTCCGCAGTTAAATTACAATACTTATCTACCTCAAGTTACCCAGTTTGACCTATCAGATATTACAGATACTGAAGCTTTGCGTAGTGAACTTAAAGATGAGATGAAAAAGCAGGGTGTTAGCCTAACCATCTTGGCTTTTATCATGAAAGCAACCGCTTACGCTTTAATGAAGTTTCCAAAATTCAATAGTCATTTATCAGATGATAATACGCAAATTATTGTTCGTAAAACTGTACATATGGGTTTTGCAGTTGCAACGGACGATGGTTTGACTGTGCCTGTAATTCGTGATGTACAGAATAAAGGCATTAAGCAAATTGCCATTGAAATTGGTGAACTTGCCAAAAAAGCTCGTGATAAAAAATTATCTGCCAAAGAGTTACAAGGGGCATCGTTTACCATTTCTTCCCAAGGTAATTTGGGCGGTACCTACTTTACACCACTGGTAAATTGGCCACAAGTGGGCATTTTGGGTGTATCAGAATCATCATTCCAGCCCCGTTGGAATCCAGCAACCAAATCGTTTGAGCCACGTTTAATGCTGCCATTATCGCTATCTTATGACCATCGTGTGATTAATGGGGCGGATGCAGCGGTATTTACTCGTTATGTTGCCAAACTATTGGCTGACCCAAGAAAAATCTTGCTTTGATGATTTCTTTAATTAAATTTAATTAAAAGTTAAAGTTAAGGCAAATAAAAGACGGTTTTTAAACCGTCTTTTTTATCATCTAATCATTTATTATGGGTTAAAGTTTACAAGCTCCACCAGCGCAGCCATCATCTAAGTCGCTTTGAGTGTCATCTGCACCATCGCGAGTGTTGTGATAATACAAAGTTTTTAAACCATATTTATAAGCAGTTAATAAATCTTTGGTCATGATGCTCATGGGTACTTTGTTGTTTTCAAATTTTCTTGGGTCATAATTGGTATTGGTGGAAATGCTTTGGTCAATAAATTTTTGCATAATACCAACCAGTTTTAAATACCCTGTGTTATCAGGCATTTGCCATAAAAGCTCGTATTTATCAGCAAGATTTTCGATGTCAGGCACCACCTGTTTTAAAATACCATCTTTGGATGCTTTAACCGATACTAAGCCTCTAGGTGGCTCAATGCCATTGGTTGCATTGGCAATTTGACTGCTGGTTTCTGATGGCATTAATGCAGATAAGGTTGAATTGCGTAACCCATACGTTTTAATGTCTTGACGTAAGGATTCCCAATTATAATGCAGTGATTCTTGACAAATGCCATCTAAATCTTTCTTATAAGTATCAATTGGCAAAATTCCCTGACTATAAGTGGTTTGGTCAAACCAAGGGCAAGCCCCTTTTTCTTTAGCTAGTTGGTTGGAAGCCTGCAATAAATAGTACTGGAACGCTTCAAACGTGCGATGGGTTAAGCTAATTGCGCCATCATCAGAATATCGAGTATTATTTTTGGCTAGATAATAAGCATAATTGATAACCCCAACCCCAAGTGTACGACGATTTAGGCTGCCGCGTCTGGCGGCGATTACAGGGTAGTCCTGATAATCAAGTAATGCGTCCAAGGCTCGCACAATCAGTTCAGCTGGTTCTTGCATGTCTTCAAGTTTATTTATTTTACCCAAATTAATTGCTGACAAAGTGCAAAGAGCAATTTCTCCCTGTTCATCATTAATATTGGTGAGCGGTGAAGTTGGTAGGGCGATTTCCATGCATAAATTAGATTGACGTACAGGAGCAACTTTTGGGTCAAAAGGACTATGTGTGTTGCAGTGATCAACATTCTGCACATAAATCCGCCCCGTGCTGGCACGTTCTTGTAATAAAGTTTCAAACAATTGTTTGGCTGCAATCTGGCTTTTGCGGATGCTTGGATCAGCTTCGTATTGCGTATAAAGCGCTTCAAATTTTTGCTGGTCTGCAAAAAATGCTTCATACAAACCAGGTACATCAGATGGTGAAAATAGGGTGATGTTTTTTCCCTGAATTAAGCGTGTATAAAGCGTTTTATTGATTTGCACTCCATAATCCATATGGCGAACTCGGTTATCTTCTACGCCACGATTATTTTTTAAAACAAGCAAATCCTCAACCTCTAAATGCCAAAGTGGATAGAACAAAGTTGCCGCACCACCACGCACACCGCCTTGTGAACAAGATTTGACTGCTGCCTGAAACATCTTAAAAAATGGGATGCATCCTGTATGTTGAGCTTCACCGCCACGAATTGGACTGCCCAACGCTCGAATTGCACCAGCATTTACACCAATACCAGCTCGCTGTGATACATAGCGAACTATGGCTGATGTGGTTGCGTTAATACTGTCCAAATTGTCACCACATTCAATTAATACACATGAACTAAATTGACGAGTTGGTGTGCGTACGCCTGCCATGATGGGCGTGGGTAAGGAAATATAAAAATTAGATGCAGCATCATAGAAACGTTTTACATAATTTAAACGCACGGATTTTTCATAACTTGCAAATAAACACATACCCACCAACATATACAAAAACTGGGGGCTTTCAAAGATTTTTTTGCTAACCCGGTCTTGCACCAGATATTTACCCATCATTTGTTCAACCGCTGCATAAGCAAATGTCATATCGCGATTGTGGTCAATGTATTGATTTAGAGTGTCAAATTCGTCTTGAGTATAATCTTGCAAAATGTGTTTATCATATTTATTTGCATTGGTTAGTTTTTGAACGTGTTCATACAAATGTGGCGGTTCAAAATCATCATAGGCAATTTTGCGAATATGAAAAATTGCTAAGCGTGCTGCTAGATATTGATAATCAGGCGTATCTGCAGAAATCAGGTCAGCAGCGGCCTTAATGATGGTTTCATGAATATCTTTGGTACTGATACCATCGTAAAATTGAATGTGTGATTTTAACTCTACTTGCGATACGGAGACGTTTTCCAATCCTTCGGCAGCCCAAGTAATTACTTTGTGTATTTTATCCAGATTAATTGCTTCAAACGTGCCATTGCGTTTTTTAACTTTAATTTTATCAATGTGAGTCATACAAACCTACTTAAATTTTAAACAGTCAAAGCACAAAATAATAAATAACTCAAATAGTTATTGCATATTGTTATTACGTGTTAATGATACAAAAATTCACTATATCTAGTGTGTATTTTGAAACGCGGCACAATATAGCCTAATTTTTTTTATTTTACTAGCCTTGTTTTTTTTGATAAATTGTGATTTTACGCTTTATATTTTTAGACTTACTGGCACAGCTTAGGTGCTGTTTAGCTTTGAGCCTTGTCAAGAGTTTTTAAAAAAAATATGATGAAATTTTTCAATTAATTTATGCAAATTTTAACAATTTAAGAAACTATCATTTGGCATTGACTACTTCAAAAGTAGTATTTGATGTATGAAAAACACACTTTGGGAGAGTGGTTTGGTTTTAAAAATATGCTAAAGTTGCAATATTGCAATTTTTGAGGCAACCTTATAGAGTATCTCATGAAAATATCCGTCCCACATATCCATGCCAAAGCCTTTGATGGCAGTGCAGGTCATAGCCAATTTTCAACACAATCACACACTTTAACGGACGGATTCTTAAGAAGGCTGACTTATCTGCGGTTTTCAGTAACGGATTTTTGCAATTTTCGTTGCTCTTATTGTTTGCCAAATGGTTATCAGGGCAAAAGACCAGACGATGAGTTAACTTTATCAGAAATCAATACACTGTTTTTAGGATTTGCAAGTCTTGGTACAACTAAAATTCGCTTAACAGGTGGTGAACCAACTGTGCGTCGTGATTTATCAGAGATTATTAAGTTAGCAAAATCACAAACAGGTATTAAAACAGTAGCGGTAAGTACCAATGGGTATAAATTAGCAAAACATATATCCGCTTGGCAAGAAGCAAAACTAAATCAAATAAATTTAAGTGTCGATAGTTTTGATGCAGATGTATTTAAACGTATGACAGGTTTTGATATTTTGCCACAGTTGCTAAAAGATGTGGACAAAGTTCTTGAAACAACCGATATTCGTGTTAAAATGAATGGCATTTTAACCCAAGAAACCGCATATCACAACCTAATGAGTGCATTGGCATTTGTAAAAAATCGTCCAGTTACTTACCGTTTTATTGAATTTATGCAAACCAGTGATAACAACCAGCTGTTTTTTGCTCAACATCAAAGCGGTCGCTTAATTAAAGAGTATCTTACCAATCAAGGCTGGCAACCTAAACCAAAACAAAACGATAGTGGACCTGCCATTGAATATACGCACCCTGATTATTTAGGCAGTGTTGGCATTATTGAGCCTTATGCTAAATACTTTTGTGATAGCTGCAATCGTTTGCGAGTCAGTAGCCTTGGTAAAGTGCATCTATGCTTGTTTGATAGTCAAAATTATGACATTCGCCCCCATTTAACTCATCAAGATATACAAGGGTTAAAACAAACATTGTCCTCATTAATGCCAATCAAACCAGAACACCATCATTTAAACAATAACAACAGTGGTTTGATGAATAATTTATCACTGATTGGCGGTTAGATTGTTTAATCAATACTTTTGTTGTTTGTTTGGAATTTTATCATGAAGAAACCTGAAAAGCTTTTTATACCTTTAAATATTGCTATCTTAACAGTATCGGATACGCGCACTTTGGCTGAAGATACCTCAGGGCAGTATTTGGCTGATAGTATTGTTGCTGAAGGTCATCGGTTATCTGATAGAGTATTGATTACTGATGATGTTTATGAAATTCGTGCAGTGGTGAGTCGTTTTATTGCGGATAAAAACATTCAAGTTGTTATTAGTACTGGTGGAACGGGTTTTTATGGACGCGATAACATGCCTGAAGCGGTAAATGTTTTATTTGATAAATCCATTGATGGTTTTGGCGAAATGTTCCGTCTATTATCCAAAGATGAAATTGGCATGGCAACATTACAGTCGCGAGCGATTGCAGGTATGGCAAATCAAACTGCGATTTTTTGTTTGCCCGGTTCAACCTCGGCATGCCGTATGGGTTGGGAAAAAATTTTAAAAGAACAGCTGGATAATCGCATTCGTCCTTGTAACTTTGTTCCACATCTACTAAGAAAAAACTGATTTGTGGCTGAATTGAACTTTATTGTATGATGACAAAGCAAATCTCAGATGTGTTGGCGGGCGTGCTAATTTTGGCAGGTGGGCAGTCCAGTCGTATGGGAACCCCAAAGGCTTTATTAAGAGTGGATAATAACCAGACCTTGTTGGAATTTCATTATCATTGTGCCAAAAAATTAAACATTCCTGTTTTTATTGCTGATAACCAAAAAGGTTTTGGTGAAATTCTACCAGATGCAATTTTGGTTTCTGATTACATCAAACCAGATGAATGCGGCAAAGGTTCTGGCGCATTGTCGGCAATAGCAGGGCTACTAAAAGTTTTATTTGATTCTTTTGATGTTCAAAATAAATATATTTTGGTCATTAGTTGTGATAGTTTAATTGCGATAAATCAGATTGCAGATATGTTTGTCAAAAATATGGATAAACCGTATCAAGCAATTTATCTTTATGATGATAAAGATTACCCTTTATTAGGCGTGTATGCGTGCAATTTAAAAGACGAATTAATTCATGAATTGAAAAATAATCAATTATCAGTCATGAGGTTTTTATCCAAAATTTATCACAAAAAAGTGTTATTACCGGACTGTTTTCGAGGATTAACAAACTTTAACACCCAAGATGAATATAACCAGGCTTTAATTAATTTTGCCAATAAAGATAAATTAATAAAACTAAGAGAAATTTATGTTAAAATCAGAAAAGATGCTGACCCATTTAGATAATAATGGGGATATTAAGATGGTGGATGTGGGTGATAAAGTAGCCACAAAACGCACCGCCAATGCATCTGCTAAAGTGGTGTTTCCAAAAGAAATTTATCAAATTATTCGCCAAAATGACGGCATAACCAAAAAGGGCAGTATTACGCAAACCGCTCATATCGCAGGAATTATGGCGGGTAAAAAAACTCATGAATTAATTCCGCTTTGTCACTTGTTACCCTTAGATGCCATTAAAATGTCATTTGAATATTTAGATGATGAATGCAGCATTCAAGTGATTGCTACTGCTAAAGTAACTCACAAAACAGGTGTTGAAATGGAAGCCTTAACCGCTGTGTCTGTGGCGTGTTTAACCATTTACGATATGACCAAAGCATTAAGCCATGATATCTGCATTACTGATATCTGTTTGATAAATAAAACAGGGGGAAAATCAGATTATGAACGAGATTAAGATTACCGTTTTATATTTTGCAAGTCTTGCTCAAAAGGCGAAAATAGATGAAGAGATAATGACAGTGCAAACCACAGATTTATCTACATTATACCAATTGCTGTCAGATAAATATCAATTTGAATTGACCCAAGATAAATTATCTGTTGCGGTCAATCATGAGTTTAGTGATTGGAATCAAAAAATTGCAACAGATGATGTGGTTGCTTTTATCCCACCTGTGGCGGGGGGTTGATTGTGAAAACAGTGCATGATAAATCTTTAACGATTAGCCTACCAGAAGATATAGTGTATGCCGTAGCGTCCGAAAGCGGTTTTGCTCTTTTGGATAAAAAAATTAATAGTGATAGACTAAAAGCAATGATTTTGGACAATCAAGCTGGAGCGTTGGTGAGTTTTGAGGGCTTGGTTAGAAATCATAACAACAAACGACCTGTTTCATGTTTAACATACTATGGTTATGAAAAACTTGCGTTAAATCAAGGAGCAAAGTTAATAGCAGAAGCCAAAAAACGGTTTGATATCACCCATGCAGTAGCCATTCATCGAATCGGTGAGCTTGAAATCGGCGATATGGCGGTTTGGATTGGCGTAAGTTCTGCCCATCGCACGGCCGCATTTTTGGCATGTCAATGGTTGCTTGATGAAATCAAAGCGTCCATTCCAGTTTGGAAACAAGAATTTTATACTGATAGCGATAATAGTTTATGGCTATCTAACAACGGCTAATGCCATTTTATTAATAGTCTTATTTTGGAGATTTTTATGTCAATTAGTGCTAGAAACCAGCTTATTGCAACTGTAAATGAAATTCAAACAGGGGCAGTAAATGATGTTATTCATTTAACTCTTACTAGTGGTGATAAATTAACCGCCGTTATTACTCATAACAGCACCGAACGTTTGGGCTTAACTGTTGGTCGTGAGGTTGTGGCAATTTTTAAAGCGCCTGCTGTTATGTTGTCTGTAGGTAATGAATTGATTTTATCATCTTGCAACCAGCTATCGGGCGTTGTGGAAAAAATCGTTGATGGTGCGGTCAATTCAGAAGTTCATGTTAAAACCGAAAATGGCACTGTGATTGTCGCAATCATTACTGCTTATAGTCGCCAAAATTTAAAATTAGAAGTTGGCAGTGCTGTTACTGCGTCAATCAAAGCGTCTAATGTGGTTTTGGGTGTAAAAGCTAAATCATAAGATAAAAAAACATAGCTGGGCACTTTAGTTGTCATTGATTTAAAATAGGCTAAAGTGCCGCACGGCTAAATACTTCTCTAAGTTCAAAGCTGGTATGAAGCTGACTGACTCCATCAATCTTACTAAGTTTATTTAATAAAAAATCTTCATAATGACGCATGTCTTTTACTACCACCTTCAATAAATAATCTTCACTACGTCCAGTAACAATACTGCAATTGATAACCTCATCAAATTTAGCAATTTCTTCCTCAAATTCACAAAAACGTTCTTTGGTGTGTTTATCCATACTGACTGCTACAAAAATCGCTAAACTACATCCTAAGGCTTCTGGTGAAGTGTGGGCGTGATAACCTGTAATCACTCTCGTGTCTTCCAAACGTTTAATGCGTCGAATGACGGGTGTTGCTGATAAATTGACCATTTCGGCAATCTCGGCAATGGACAACCGAGCATTTTTGGATAACAATCGTAAAATTTTTTGGTCAATGGTATCAAGATGGGTCATGTAAATTCATATAGACGATAAAATTGAGTGAATTTTACTATAAAAACTTAAAAAATTAGTGGATTATTAAAAAAAATTTTAAAAATAGCATGAAAATTGGTAAAAAATACTAAGTGTTTTTCTTTATAATAGACCAAATTTAAAAATAGTAAAGGTAGCTTTATGCCACACACAATCCCAAAAAATACCGCCTTTGATTATACAAAATATCGTCCTTTTGCCTTTGCCCCTCAATTAAAAGACCGTACTTGGTGCGATAAACGCATAGAAAAAGCTCCAATTTGGGCGAGCGTTGATTTACGAGATGGTAATCAAGCGTTAATCGATCCAATGAATATTGATCAAAAATTACGATTTTTTCAGTTATTAGTCGAGATTGGTTTTAAAGAAATTGAGATTGGTTTTCCTTCAGCAGCTCAAGTAGAGTTTGATTTTACCCGTCGCTTAATTGAAGATGGTTATGTTCCTGATGATGTTACTTTGCAAGTTTTGGTGCAGGCGCGTGAACATTTGATTGAGCGAACCTTTGAAGCCTTACAAGGAGCAAAGCGGGCGGTGATTCATGTGTATAATTCCACATCCAAAGTTCAGCGTGATAAAGTTTATCAGTTGGACAAGGCTGGTATTAAACAGATTGCCATCAATGGAGCAACTTTGGTGCGAGATATTGCCAAAAAATACACAAAAACAGAGTGGATTTTTGAATATTCTCCAGAAAGTTTTAGTCAGACAGAACCTGATTTTGCTGTTGAGGTGTGTGATGCTGTTTGTGAGGTGTGGCAGCCCCAAAACGGTCAAAAAGTGATTTTAAACTTACCAGCAACTGTTGAAGCTAGCACACCTAATTTGTACGCTGACCAAGTAGAATATTTTTGTCGTCATCTAAAACACCGCAAGGATGTGATTGTTAGCTTGCATACCCATAATGATAGAGGCTGCGCAGTAGCGGCAGCAGAGCTTGGGCTTTTGGCAGGTGCTGATCGTATTGAAGGGACGCTTTTGGGCAATGGTGAGCGTACAGGCAATATGGATATTTTGGTTATGGCGATGAATTTATACACCCAAGGCATTGACCCACAACTTGATTTATCACAAGTCAGCCAAATTGTGCAAGTGGTTAGTCAGTGCACTAATTTACCCGTTCATCCAAGACATCCTTATGTAGGTGATTTGGTGTTTACAGCGTTTAGTGGCTCGCACCAAGATGCCATCAAAAAAAGTCTGGATTATAATGAAAAACACCGTGATACAGAAAATCATTGGGATGTGGCTTATTTGCCGATAGACCCTTTGCATATTGGACGAGGCTATCAAGATGTGGTGCGTATTAATAGCCAATCAGGCAAAGGTGGGGTTGCGTACATCCTACAACGTCATTATGGGTTTCATTTACCACGCTGGACTCAGATTGATTTTGCTAAAGTGGTACAGCAAGAAGCGGAGACATTGGCTCGCGAATTAAAAACCCAAGAGCTGTTGGATATTTTCACTAAAACGTATCTAAACCAAAATGCATATCGTTTAAGCGACTATCAAATCAATAACAAAGGTGGTCACGTAACGTTTCAAGGGCAAGTTGCAGGCATTGATGATGTGTTTGAAGTTGTAGGTCAAGGAAATGGAGCATTGTCTGCGTTTATTGATGGTCTGGTTAAGTCAACAGGTAAACAAATTCATGTTACCAATTATGCTGAACATGCCATTAATACAAAAACAACCCAAAGTCAAAGTGATGACGAATTAAGTGACAATCAAACCAACTCTTTGGCGGCAGCTTACATTCAACTAAGTGTTGATGGTCAGATTTATTCAGGTATTGGCACTTGTAACAGTACAGTATCTGCAATGTTAAAAGCGGTCTTATCAGCACTTTCTCAAACGGTTTAATATTATCAAATCTTCTTTTTAAACCAGCCCCAATGATTATTAATTGGGGTTTTTCATTTGGGGTTAAAACACAATAAAAATTACAAAACAATATTTGAGAATAATAAAAGTTTAATTATAATAAGCGACCTTACTAATTCCATTTAGCGCAGCCAATCTATTCTTTCCAATGACAACACCTGCTCAATTCTTACGCAAAATTTTATATGATTTAC
This sequence comes from Moraxella sp. I5G, assembly GCF_055193055.1. Taxonomy (NCBI): domain Bacteria; kingdom Pseudomonadati; phylum Pseudomonadota; class Gammaproteobacteria; order Moraxellales; family Moraxellaceae; genus Moraxella; species Moraxella sp. I5G. The sequence continues at coordinate 121,795 of NZ_JBUXLH010000005.1, forward strand.
ACCAAAGTATCTATGTTCTGCTTGGCGGCTCTTTAGAGGATGAGACGCTAAACTGGGCAGGTCGTGGCATTACTTTTTTGGGCATTGGCATTAAGATTTTGATTTTACTGACCATCATTGGATTTTTTTATTGGTTTTTGGTGTATTTATTAAAACACTTGCGAACCCCTTTGCACTTGTCTCAAAGAAAATTAGCCATTTTACGTTCAACGCTGCGTTATATTTGGTTTACCTTGAGTTTGCTTGCGGTAATGACGCAAATTGGTATACCAGCAGGCGTGGTTAAAGCCACTGCTAAAGCGTCTTTATGGGCAGGTTTTTATTATGTGCTTTGGGCAACCAGTGGACAAATGATGGCCAAAGTGTTGCAGTATTATGAATTAAATGCATCCATTGAACAACTATTAAAAAACATGATATTGGTCATGATTATTGTGTTGGCGTTAGGTACTGTTCTGGCACAATTTGGTTTTGATATTGTTTCTTTGGTTGCAGGTCTTGGGATAGTGGGTTTGGCGGTGGGTTTTGCTGCACAAAGCACATTAGCCAATTTTATCGCAGGCATTACTATTTTAGTGGAACAATCATTTCAGGTGGGCGATTGGATTAGGATAGGTGATAAAGAAGGGCGTGTGGTAAAAATTTCTTTGCGTGCTACTCAAATTTTAGACCGTGATAACATCATCATTATTATACCAAATGCTACCATGTCATCTTCTGAAATTGTGAATTTGACATCAAAAAAGATGATTCGTTTTTCTGTTAAAGTTAGAATTCCTTTGCATGCTGACATTGGTCAGGCTAGAAATGCTATTTTGGGTAAATTATCCAAAGAAGAAGTGGTGTTAAAGCATCCAATGCCCTTGGTTACGGTTGATGAATTAGGCGAATATGCTTTGATTTTAACTGTTAGATTTTGGGTAGCTCCATTATCAGTTGCTCGAATTCCCATCATTAAAGAAAATTTGACTGAGCGCATTAAACAAAGTCTTGATGAGGCAGGTATTGAAATCCCTTACCCATATCGCAAAATTATTTTAACCGATGTTGATGATGAATCTATTCTCACCAATAAAATTTTATCCAATCAGCCAATCCATGAAAATTTAGAAGAAAGTCTTGAAAATGCCATGAAAAAAACTTAAGGTTTTGGTATATATACATTTTTGTTATTTTGCGGTATGATAACCTTTTGTTTTTTTGGAATAAAAAATGCGTTATTTTATTTCTTTTATGATATTTCTTGGTTTACCTTTATCTGCGTCTGCTGTTACAAAAAAAGATATGCTTGGAACATGGGAGTGCGTTACTGCAGGTCCTAATAGTTCGCATAAAACTGTAACGTTAGACACGATGAACGCAGACGGTAGCATGTATCAACTTTGGGAAATCGTGCATTATGCAGACGATAATAAGACGGTCAATTTGATTGAAATATTTAATATTAAAAATAATTGGGATTTAAAAAACAACAAACAAGTCATTAAAAACTGGCAACTTTTAGATTATCGGGCATATGCACGAGACAAACGCCCGTTATATGATGAAGAAGCGGTTGAGATGTTAAAACAGCGATGGGTGGATGTTTATAAAGCAGATTATGACGATAAAGTGTATATGGCAAAAGACAAACGTTCATTTTATTATGAGCCAACCAACGGTGTAATTGTATCTCGTTGTCAGAAATTATCTTAAATATTCATTGTTTTAAGTTTTAAATTCGAGATAAATATGAGTAAAAATAAATCACCAAATCCAAATTGCACTTATCAACCACCTAAAATTTGGCATCATCAAGCAGATGATGTAAGTATAGGTGGAAAATTTGCTAATATCAATCAGCCTACCTCGGGGGCTAGATATCAAAAATCATTACCCAGAGGCGATAAACCTTATCAGCTTTATAGTTTAAATACACCCAATGGTGTTAAGGTGAATATTATTTTAGAAGAACTCAAAGCTCTAGAGTGTTTAGACTTTGACGCTTTTAAAATTGATATTATGACAGGCGAACAATTTGGTACTGATTTTGTATCAATCAATCCAAATTCAAAAATTCCTGTATTAGTAGATTATTCAGACGAAACGCCAATCAATATTTTTGAAAGTGGGGCAATTTTATTGTATCTTGCTAAAAAATATCAGAAATTTTTGCCTGAAGACCCGGTTGAAAATGCTAAAGTTTTGTCGTGGCTGATGTGGCAAATGGGTTCAGCACCGTTTTTAGGAGGCGGTTTTGGGCATTTTTATGCTTACGCACCTTGTCCTATGGAGTATCCCATCAATCGCTATGCGCTTGAGGTTAAGCGCCAACTGGATGTTTTAGATAAACATTTAGCAAATTATCAGTATATGGCGCAAGAGTACAGCATTGCAGATATGGCAATTTACCCTTGGTATGGTTGGTTGGTTTTAGGTAAATTGTATGTTGGCGATGATTATGATGCTAAAACCTTTTTGCAAACAGATAATTATCAAAATATTGTTCGTTGGGCGCAATTAATCGCGCAACGTCCAGCAGTACAAAAAGCTGAAAATCTGATTTTAAGTTCAATTTAAGTTAAAACAATAAGCCCTAGATTTTAGGGCTTTAAATCAGTAAAACTTATTTAGGTAAATATGATTTAATGGCGAAAATGTCTCATGCCTGTAAAGACCATAGCGATGCCATGTTCATTAGCGGCAGCAATCACTTCATCATCACGCATAGAACCACCAGGCTGAATGATGCATTTTACACCCGCCTTGGCAGCGTTATCAATGCCATCACGGAATGGAAAAAATGCGTCTGATGCCATGACAGCCCCTTCAACACTAAGCCCAGCATGTTCAGCTTTGATAGCGGCAATTCGAGCAGAATTAACTCGACTCATTTGTCCTGCTCCTACACCAATGGTTTGTCGGTTTTTAGCGTAAATAATTGCATTGGATTTAACGTATTTGGCAACTTTCCAAGCAAAAATCAAATCATCAAGTTCACTGTCTGTTGGTGCGATTTGAGTAACAACTTTTAAACTGCTTTTATCAATCATTCCCAAATCTTGATCCTGCACTAAAAGTCCGCCATGAACGCGTTTAAAATCATATTGAGGTGTGCGTTTATCAGCGTCAGGTAATTCACCACAAACCAAAACGCGTACATTTTTTTTGGCAGCAGTAACATCTAAGACACCATCATCAATGCTAGGGGCAATGATAACTTCTACAAATTGGCGCTCGATGATTGCTTGGGCGGTTTTGACATCGAGTGGGCGGTTAAAAGCGATGATGCCACCAAAAGCGGATTCAGGGTCGGTAGCATAAGCCAAATTATAAGCGTCTAAAATACCATCAAGAGAAACGGCAACTCCGCAAGGGTTGGCGTGTTTGACAATGACACAAGCGGGTTTAACAAAGGATTTTACGCACTCCAAAGCCGCATCCGTATCGGCAATATTGTTATAGGATAATTCTTTGCCTTGTAATTGTTTGGCGGTAGCAATGGATGCTTCTTTGGTATTTTTATCAATATAAAAGGCGGCATCTTGGTGTGGATTTTCGCCATAGCGCAAATCTTGAACCTTGTCTAATTGTAGATTGAATGTACGGGCAAATTTATCAGCTTCTCCAGCCTTTTTACCAACTCTAGCGCCTAAATAACCAGCAATCATACCATCGTATTGTGCTGTATGTTCAAAGGCTTTAACGGCAAGATTAAAACGTGTGCTATCAGACAAAGTGCCATGAGATTTTAATTCATCAATAACCAAATCATAATCACAAGCATTCACCACAATGCCAACATGCGCATGGTTTTTAGCAGCTGCACGCACCATGGTTGGTCCACCAATATCGATGTTTTCAATAGCATCTTGTAAAGTACAATCAGTCTTGGCAATGGTTTGAGCAAAAGGATATAAATTAACCACAACCAAATCAATGGCATTGATTGCATGTTCTGTCATCACAGCATCATCAATGCCGCGTCTGGCTAAAATGCCGCCATGGATTTTTGGATGTAAGGTTTTAACCCGACCATTCATCATCTCAGGAAATTTTGTATAATCGGAAACTTCGGTGACAAGAATTTGATTATCTTTTAGCAGCTGATATGTGCCACCTGTCGATAAAATGTCAAAGCCAAGTTGTGTTAAATTTTTGGCAAATTCAACAATATTAGTTTTGTCAGAAACACTTAATAAAGCAAAACGCTTGCTCATAAAACCCCCAATGGTCATTCTGTCTAAAGACTACTTTATTACAGACACAAATGATACCAAGTATTGGAAGTTTTATAAAGCATTAATTAAAGCAAATTGAGCTTATTTTTTCAACAAACCATAGTTTTTTAGTTTTGTACGTAATGTGCCACGGTTCAAACCAAGCATGATGGCAGCTTTAGACTGATTGCCTTTGGTGTGTTTTAAAATTGCAGTTAAAAATGGTTTTTCAAACTCACCCAAAAAAAGTTCATACAGTTTGTTAGGTTCCCTGCCATTTAGGTTGCTTAAATGATTTTCTACCACGGCGGTGATATGTGCTGACAAGGTAGATTCTAAGTTTAGATTTTCAGTTGTCATAATTAAGACCTTCTAAAAGTTAAATTTAACGCGCAAACCCCCAACCTATCTAAATAGATGGGTAAATTTGCAGCGGCTTTGGGGGTTATAAATCTTGATAATAAATTGGAGTTACTTCAACAAAAGCAGGTTTTTTATCTGTTTTAGCAGTTAACATGATGCGTTTTTGCTGATTGCCCAAGATGCTTTTTTGCGATTCAGCCAGGTAATCGCGCCGACTGGCAATAAAATCACCAACAACCGCACCGTCAGCACTTTTTAAACGTACTAACAGATCAGGATACAATTGTTCTTTTTGATTGCGATTGGTAATTAATATAACAATATCTGTACCATCGGCATAATTTTTATATGAAGACTGTACATTGATGTTACTGATATCGGCACTAGGGGTTACACATTTGGCAATTTTGCAAAAACTTTCAACTCGTTTGGCGTGTTGTGGATTTTTGATTAGTGTGTCCAAATTAAATAGGGTGTATTGCACTATCAATAAGCCTAATAAAATAACGCAGCCAATTGTCCACATAAGTTGTCCAAAAAATGACCTTTTAGTAGCAAGTTGCTGAGTGGTTGGGGCATGAGCAAATACTTTTTGTGATGTATCTTTTTTAGGTGCATCAAAAGCAGCTGGTGTGATGACATTGCTTAAATTGATGTTGGCATCTGTAGAAACTGGCTTGGCGTTTGTGCCTTGCTTGGCATGTGCTTCCATTTTTTTAAGCAAATCCTCAGGACTACTTGCAGTGCGTGTTGCGCTGGAATGGGAAGAGCCTTCGGTTTTTGGAGATGCCTGATTGATTTGCTCATCTAAAAAGCGGCTAAACTCATCAACCTCATTAAATGCATCGTTTTCTTGTGCGATGTTGTTTGATACAGGATTGGGTTGAGTTTTTGGTGTTTCAACAGGGGGCTGTACCAAATTTTCATTAAGAAAAAATACCTGTTGACACCGACCGCATTTAGCACGTGCGGTGGGATCGCCAACCTTGACGGCAGGCATTGGGTAAATTGCCCCACAGCTGGGGCATTTGGTTTTTAGCTGACTCATGAATGTTCCAATTTTTATAGATAACCGCTGATAAGTAAATAAAATACACCTTTATCAACTAGGTCTAATTTTAAGTGCAAAATCATAAAATTGCACGAAATTTTGTTTTATCATTTTGTATAACAAATAAACAATGTTGACCTAATGGCTATGCTACTAAATTGCAAACATTTTTACAATTATTTGGGGTTTAAGCGTATTTTTTAGCAGATAAACGACACCAATGTTTATCTTCTGGTGCGTTATACTGATATGGTTCATCAATTTTGAAGTAGGGTTGATAGGCATTGACAACATCTGCAACTTGATTTTCAATCAACCCCGCCAAAACAATTTGACCTTGATTTTTTAACAAATTTGCAAAGTAGGGTGCAAAATGAATTAAAGGTTTGGCTAAAATATTGGCAGTTATAATGTCTGCATTATCAGATTGGGTTTGCCAAAATTCTTTAAATTCTTCAGGTAAAAAAGCGCGTAAACGGTCAGCAACACCATTGAGTTGGCCATTTTGACGTGTGGCAAGTACTGCTTGAGGGTCAATATCGACCGCATACACCACTTTTGCACCTAAAAGCAGAGCGCCCACTCCTAAAATCCCTGAGCCGCAGCCATAATCAATGACAGTTTTATTGGTTAAATCTTGTTCAGCTAACCAGTCTAAACACAGTCTGGTGGTCGCATGATAACCAGTACCAAAGGCTAAACCGGGGTCTAAAATTAGATTAATTGCTGATGCATCGGGTGCGTTTAGCCATTTTGGAACAATCCAAAGATTGCCCTGACATTTAATGGGTTTATAATGGGTCATCCACTCTTTAGTCCAGTCTTTATCATCAAGACAGCTAAGCCACACGCGACTTGCACCAACCTCGGCAGCAATTTCTTGAGCAAGTGTTTGAAAGTCGGTTTGAGTAAAGTCATGGCTATTATCAGAATTGGTATCAAAAATAGCAGTTAAAATAATATTGCCCCATAAAGGCTCTTCGCCCGGCATCGGCTCAAATAAAGGTTCATCGCCTGCATCTTCTAGTAAAATGGAGACTGCTTGATTCTCATAAAACAGAGCCTCAGCCAAATCAACTTGATTGGGTGTGCATTGTAGATGAATTTGCTGCCATGACATAATAGATTCCTTGGTTAGTAGAGTCAGTAAAATATTTTAACTATCTGGTTTGTTTGTTTGGGCTCATGGGTTAAGGTAAGATATCCAAATCTTCACTGTTAATAGTGGGTAGATTTTGTTTGCAAAATGTTGGGTCAAGTTTACAGATTGCTTTTTGTAGCGCTTGAATTCTATCATCTTGAGCCTGAATGTGTGTTAGTAGGGCAGTGATGCTAGTTGCAACGGGGTCTTTGCTGTTAGGGTTTAGTCCATAAGCATTAAAGTGTTCATCTAATTTTGCAGTGTGCAACGTTTTGTGAGCATTTTGATTATTGGTTGTGTTATCTTTTATTTCCAAATCATCCGTTTTGCTTTCATGTGCTTTTTTATCAATGGTGCGCGCAGCTAACCCAACCATGGTGGCATGTGGAGCAACTTCTTTAACAACAACAGCATTAGAGCCAATTTTGGCGTAATCACCAACAGTAAATCCGCCCAAAATCTTTGCACCAGCACCAACAACAACATGACTGCCAAGTGTGGGGTGGCGTTTTGCGCCTTTCTCCCAAGAAACACCGCCCAATGTTACCCCGTGATATAAGGTAACATCATCACCAATTTCAGCGGTTTCACCAATGACTACCCCCATACCATGGTCGATAAACAACCGTTTACCAATTTTAGCAGCAGGGTGAATTTCGATGCCTGTTAGCACACGACTGACGTGTGATAATGCTCGAGCTAAAAATTTTTGGTCATGCTGCCAAAGTGTATAGGCGCCACGGTGCAAAATGCGTGCATGAACCCCAGGGTAAGTGAGTAGAATCTCAAGTTTATTGCGTGCTGCAGGGTCTTTTTCTAAAATATTTTCAAGGTCGTCATTAACGGCGCAAGTGAGATTAGATAATTGGCGAAAAAGAGACATAATTTGCCTTATAAATCACAAAAAATGGTTTATTGTATCACAAAGACAAAATTAAAGAGAAAGTTTGGCGATAAGAGCTTGAATCAGAGCATACTCTTTTTGGTCTAATTGCATGCGAGAAGTTAAGCGAGATAAACGATTTGGTAAATCTTTTAATTCATTATCTCTGGCTAAATTTAAATCAATTAATAACTGAGTTAAATGCTGTTCTAATAATTGTTTTTGCTGAAAATTAATAGCAGGTACATCCCAATCAGTTCGGGTGATAATGGGTAGGGTATTTTTTGCAGATTTATCAGTAAAATTTTGTGCTTTTTGTGAAAAATAAGCGTATAAATCAGCACTAATCACTTGGATAGCGGCGGCAACATTTAGTACAGGATAGTTGGGATTGGCAGGAATTTGAATGTGGTAATCTGCCAAACTAAGCTCTTCATTGGTCAGCCCTCTATCTTCGCGTCCAAATAAAATGGCAATTTGACAATTTAATGAATCATTTAATTGTAAATGTTGATAAATAAGTGCGGATGCTTGATTTGGAGTAACAACAGGTCGTGGAATATGCCGACTGCGAGCAGAGGCTGCAAAAATTAATGTACAGTCTTCTAAAGCTTGATGGATATTTTGGGTAATTTGCGCGTTTTGAAGTACAGTTTGCGCTCCGGCAGCATTAGCAATGCTACTATCGTCAATAGGGCGTTTTGGATTGACAATCGTCAGTTTTTGTAAAGACATGGTGTGCATGCTACGAGCTGCCGAACCAATGTTGGCAGGTAATGTAGTTCCAACCATAACAATTTTAATGTGTTTTAACAGTTCATAAGGTGTAGAGTGTGTAAAAGATGAAAGTGTCAAAAAGAATCCTTATCTGAATTAAACAAAAATTTCAGGAAATATTGCTCGAATTCCACCAACAAAAATTTCTACTGCAACCGCCGCAAGTAGCATACCCATGATACGGCTTAAAATATTTAAACCTGTTTCACCTAGAAAGCGGCTGATTTTCCCAGCTGCCATCAGCGCGATGTAACAAAATAAACTGATAAAAAACCCAGCCGTTACAATCATCACCAAATCAAAAACCTGTTTAACTTGACTTGAGTAAATGATTACCGTTGAAATGCCGCCAGGACCAACAATCATTGGAATGGCTAAGGGGACAACTGATACCGCAGTTAAGGAACTAATATCTACTTCATGTCCTTTGGGTTTTACAGGATTACCAGTACCATTCATCATATTAATTGCAATTAAAAATACTAAGATACCACCTGCCACTCGAAACGAGCCCAAAGAAATTCCTAAAATTTGCAATAAGCTTCCACCCATTAAGGCGAAAAATGTGATGGCAATAAATACAGCAATACAGGTAATTTGAGCGGCTTTTTGTCGTTGTTTAACGCTATAATCATTGGTGATGTTTAAAAACAGCCCCAATGCACTAAATGGATTCATCAGCACAGCAAATGCTAAAATAATTTTAACCAGTTCAGTATTCACGACAATCATCCATTTTAAAAGTGGTTGGCGATAAAAATTGGCGGTCATTTTAACATAACTTTAAGATGTTTGTTAATAAGTGTTTTTTGAATAATTTTTGTTAAAAATTAGTAAATATTTATTATTTATTTTAATTTGTGATAGAATCAAACGTTTATTTTTATAAATTCTAATTATTGGCAACCTTAAATTGGTTGTTATTAAGGAATAATTTGTGAAGCCATCTCATTTTATCACTCATGACGCATATAAAAACGAGCGTGCGGTTGTTTTGTTTTCAGGCGGTTTGGATTCTACCACTTGTTTGTATTGGGCGAAATCTCAATTTTTAGATGTTACAGCACTGAGTTTTCGATATGGTCAGCGTCATAGTAGCGAGCTGATTGCTTCAAAGAAAATTGCTCAATATCTTGGGGTGAGTCATCGTATTATTGATATAGATATTGCTCAACTTGGTGGTTCGGCATTGACGGATTTAAATATGGATGTGCCAGATTATCAAAAAGATAGCAACACAGTTCCTACAACGTATGTTCCTGCTAGAAATACAATTTTCTTATCTTATGCCTTAGCAGCATCAGAAGTATTGGGCGCCCGATTTATTGTTATTGGGGTAAGTTCAGTTGATTATTCTGGCTATCCTGATTGTCGTGCTGATTATATTGAGGCTTTTGAAACCATGGCAAATTTAGCAACAGTGGCGGGAAGAAATGGTCAGAAATTGTCTATTATTGCGCCCTTGCAGCATTTATCCAAAGCTCAAACTTTAGAACTTGGATTGACTTTAGGGGTGGATTATGGTCAAACGGTTTCTTGTTATCGTGCAGATGCTGATGGGCGAGCTTGCGGAATGTGTGATAGTTGTGTTTTAAGAAAACAAGGATTTGAGCAGGCGGGCACAATCGACCCAACCCGCTACCAGTCAGTTCATTCAATATGATTGAAATTTAAACAATTAAACAACGGTTTTTACGGTTTTGGCTTTATCTAAAGCGGTATATAGACGATTTACTTCCTCAGCGTTTTGCAAGTACAGCTTAACACGTAATGAGTGAAAACGTCCCGTTCTAGAGGGTTTAACCAAAATACTGGCGTGATCAAAATCAGGAAAGATTTCAGCCAAAATCAGCGTTACTTCATGACGCAAACTGTCATGTTCGCCTTCGTGTCCAATAATGCTTAATGGATAATCCATTGGAAATTGCCATAATTCTGGATTCTGGATTTCGGTGCGAGTTGGTTGAGTGGTCATTTGTTCACCTTATTTATTTGCCTTATTATTGTGATGTTTAAGTTTTTTTGTGTTAATAGGGGTTTGTTAAAATTTTTCAAGATAATGTGGATTTTGATGTATTTATGCAATAAAAAAAAGGTAAGTAATTACCCTTTTTGTTTTTATTGTGAACTATATTTAGTCATTTTCTAAAAATGATCGTAAATGTTCAGAGCGTGAAGGGTGGCGCAATTTACGCAGTGCTTTAGCTTCTATTTGACGAATGCGCTCCCTTGTTACATCAAATTGCTTGCCAACCTCTTCTAATGTATGGTCGCTTGCCATATCAATCCCAAATCGCATTTTAAGTACTTTGGCTTCTCGTTCGGTTAGATTATCCAAAACTTCTCGAGTTGCTTCGCGCAGACCTTCAGCGGTGGCACTGTCTACAGGGCTTGAAATGGTGCTGTCTTCAATAAAATCACCTAAGTGACTGTCTTCATCATCTCCGATTGGAGTCTCCATAGAAATGGGTTCTTTGGCAATTTTTAGTACTTTACGAACTTTGGCTTCGCTTTCACCGAGTCTTGCTCCCAGCTCTTCAGGTGTTGGTTCACGCCCCATTTCTTGAAGTAGCTGACGCGATACTCGGTTAATTTTATTGATGGTTTCAATCATATGAACAGGAATGCGAATGGTTCGTGCTTGGTCGGCAATAGAGCGGGTAATTGCTTGCCGAATCCACCAAGTGGCATAAGTAGAAAATTTATAGCCACGGCGATATTCAAACTTATCCACCGCTTTCATTAGCCCAATATTACCTTCTTGAATCAAGTCTAAAAACTGAAGTCCACGGTTGGTGTATTTTTTTGCAATTGAAATTACCAAACGTAAGTTAGCTTCTACCATATCTTTTTTGGCACGACGTGCTTTGGCTTCCCCAATTGCCATTTGGCGAGCAACAGCCTTCATATCACGAATGTTCATTTGGAGTTTTTCTTCATGAGCCAAAATCTTTTCTTGCATGCCAACCACTTCAGGCATAACTTTTGCCAAAGTTTCAGCAAAAGCAGGCTTACCTTCAATACGGTGAGCCAGCCACTCTACATTGGTTTCATTGCTTGGAAAGGTTTTTTTGAATTCTTCCAAAGGCATCTTGCCACGACGTACCACAAGACGCATAATCTGTCTTTCAGTTGTACGAACGTCATCATACACTTCACGCATCAAAGTCATAACTTGGTCAGACAAGCGATTGTTGAGTTTTATAAGCATAAAACGTGTTGCAAGTTCATCGTAGGCTTGCTTGGCTTTTTCACTATTTCGACCATGTTTATCCAAGGTTTTTTTGGCTTTTGCAAAAAGTGTTTGAATCTCTTCAAAACGAACCCTTACTTCTTCAGGGTCAAGACTGCTATCATCGGCATCATCAACCGCTAAGGCATCAGGATGCTCATCTTCTTCTTCATGGTCATCAGGTACTTTGATGGCGGTTTGAGGGTTTTCAAAATCGGGTTCTATCTCATCTTCTTTGAGTTCAAAATCGCCATCTTCAAGCTCTAAAAAGCCAGTAACCACATCAGAAATCTTTTTTTCACCAGCTAATACTTGTTCGTATTCACCTAAAACAAATTTAACTGTACCAGGCCAATACGCCATAATATACTGAACTTCACGCATGCCTTCTTCAATGCGTTTGGCAATACCAATTTCACCATCTCGCGTCAAAAGTTCAACCGTTCCCATTTCACGCATATACATACGTACAGGGTCAGTGGTGCGGCCAGGCTCAGTTTCTACATTAGCAAGCACGGTTGCGGCTTCATCAACAGCAATGTCATCGTCATCATTGCTCACTCCCGTCAAAAGCATGTCGTCTTCATCAGGAGCAACATCATAAATGGGAATACCAACATCCGTTAGCATTTGTATGATTTCTTCAACTTGGTCGCTGTCAGTAACCGAATCAGGCATTTGGTCATTGATTTCAGCATAGGTTAGATAACCTTGTTCTTTACCAAGTTGAATCAGGGTAGGTAATTGGGAATTAGAATTTTCGCTCATAAAATCTCGCTATTGACAAGGCCATCATGAAAAATCAAACTTCACATTCTAACATAAATTGAATAATATTTCATGTTTTCAATGGGGATGTTGGTTGATTTTTAAAGCCTAAAATTACTTGATTTTACTAAACATAAATGTTATTTTATCCAAAATTGAATGTTTAAAAAAATTTACATTAAAAACTATGAAATTAGCCGAAGCTCTTATTATTCGTAGCGATTTGCAGCAAAAATTATATTCTTTGCAATCGCGCCTATCTAAAAATACTACAGTTCAAGAGGGTAACGAACCAACTGAAGACCCTAATTTGCTACTAAAAGAGATTTTAGCAGTCCATGAATTGCTGCATGAATTGATTTTAAAAATTCATCGCACAAATGCAGATACCGTATTAAATGATGGACGTAATTTGTTGACGGTATTAAATGAACGTGATAAATTGTTAAGTCTTCATAAAATACTCAATAATATCATCTCTCAGGCTACAGATAAGCCAGACCGTTACAGTGCCAGAGAGATTAAATGGGAGACGGTTATTGATGTAGCAGATTATCAAAAACAAGCTGATGATATTGCCAAAAAAGTTCGAGAAATCAATATTTTGATTCAAGCAAGTAATTGGCAGGTTGATTTGATAGAATAGAATAAATGGCAGTCAGCTTTTAGTTAATGGCTTGACTGTTTTAATTTTTGAACATATTGGGCGAGTGTTATCCTTTTTGGCTGGTTTGGATATAAAATAAAATCAGTCCTTCTATAGAGCGTGTGATGAGCGGCACATTTTTTCTTACCTGTTAGCTCTGAACTCTTTATAACTGCACTAGTGTAGCTCTCTCTTATCAGGTTGCCAAGAGATTTGTTAGGGTGATGCATTATTTAACCTTTACTACCACTGCACTGATAATATGTTCACCCTATTTTATACAAACTTAATATCCCAATAAATACATTGCGATTGCTAATGTATTATTAATAATATGTAAAACCACACTTAATAATATGCCATGTTTAATTCGTGCATGGCAAAATAAAATTGCTAAAAAGAAAATAATGACTGTGGACAATAAATCATATTGCAGTGCATGAACAAATGCAAATAACAGGCTGCTAATAATAACCCCAGTCCAATGGCTGGAATCCAACCCTAAAAAACTTTGTTGATTGATTTCATGATTTGAATATACTCCAAAAATCATCCCCCGAAAAATCAACTCTTCATAAATTGGTGCAATGATTGTTGTTGTTAAAATCATGGGTAAAAATGAAGCACCATCCATTAATCCATCCATCAAAGTTGATGGTTTGCTATCAAAATAAAAAAGTAACCCTTCACTAATGATTAAAAAAATAATCAAATATAATAAATACACAAAAAAACTTTTTAAAGAAAATTTTTTGATGTCAAAATAAGCTAAAGTCTTGTTGATGTGATAGTTGGATTTAATAAAAATAATTAAAAAAGCAAATGATGATAAAAAAATTGCGGTAAATATAATTGAACATGCAACAACAATTCCATTTTTACTGCCTATTTCAATTAAATTAATGATTTCTTTTTCGGTATCAAGATGGATTTTTGCGGCAAAAATTACCCCAATGATTTGTAAAAAAAACATTAAAAAAACACAAAAAGCACTAATAAAAAAAGCGGAAAGACGGCTAAAATAAAAAATAGGATAAATCATATTATGGGGTTTATAAAAAAATGCTTTTGTGTTTGTATTGGAATTTACACTGATTTTAATAAAAAGATAAAATAAAATACCCAAAATGGATATTTTGGGTATTTAGAAAGTTAAACTATTTTTTGTTGGCATTAAGCGCATTGGTAACCAGCAAATCCACACGCTCATCTTTTTCGTACAATGTACCTGCACGACCAACAATCAATGGGTCAATATTACCAATTTGGGAAGGGTCTTTGCCTTCATAGTTTAATTTGTTTAAAACATAACGCATTGCATTTAGGCGAGCACGTTTTTTGCAGTCGGATTTGATGACAATCCAAGGAGCCTCAGCAGAATCAGTATTAAAAAACATTGCTTCTTTGGCTAGCGTGTAATCATCCCATTTGTTTAATGAAGCCTTATCAACAGGCGATAGTTTCCATTGTTTCAGTGGGTCATGTTCACGACTGTCAAATCGGGCTTTTTGTTCACTGCGAGTAACTGAAAACCAAAATTTTACTAGATGTACGCCAGATTCTACCAGCATTTTTTCAAATTGTGGCACATGACGCATAAAGGTTTGATATTCTTCTTCGTTACAAAATCCCATAACGCGCTCAACAACCGCACGGTTGTACCATGAGCGGTCAAACAGTACGATTTCACCCGCTGTTGGTAGGTGTTGAACATAACGCTGAAAGTACCATTGTCCACGTTCTTGTTCAGTTGGTTTTTCTAGAGCAACCACTCTTGCCCCACGTGGATTTAAATGCTCCATAAAGCGCTTGATTGTACCACCTTTGCCAGCTGCATCGCGACCTTCGAACAAAATAACCACTCTTTGTCCTGTGGCTTTAACATGGTGCTGTAGTTTTAAAAGTTCAATTTGAAGTTTGTATTTTTGCGCTTCATAGTTTTTACGGCTTAGACGGTTTTTGTAAGGATAACCGCCATCACGCCAGCTTGGCGACAGTTCAGTGTCTTTAGATTTGTCTGCACGAACTTGTGTAACTACTTGATTAACAGGAAGATATTTGTTTAATAACAAACTCATCTCTGCCAAATCATCAGGAGTTGCATGATTTAGAATATCTTCTAATTCACTCATTGTTCTTGGCATTACTGGATTTTTAGTAGTTTCTGCTAAATCACCGTTTGTTTTTTTTGGGGATGTTGCCATATTTTACTCCAAAATATTGATTAAAATCACGATTTATAATAACATAAGTATAACAATTTGACAATATTTTTTACAATCTTAAAATATTTTATATTTAATTTATAAAATTAAATAACAGTAATATCTTTTTCGATGTACAATAAATAATTTGTATTATCATCATAAGAATAAATATGGTAATTGTCATGTTGAATGTTTTTATTTAAATGAAATCCTCCCAAATCTTTTTTTCCGTTAGCCCCTAAATCCACAATATCACCATTATCACCACTAATAAAAACTTTTTGGACGTTATTGTTAAATAAATCTGACATGGTAATATTTAAAGTATTGTTTGGCGTAACTGTATAAAGAGATTTATTACTTGCATCGTATTTTTGAAATGGCATTCCTTCTAATCTTACATGTTCAACATTTTTAAATTGACCAAAATCTAAAACAGTATCCAGATATGTATTTAAGATTTGTGATTGATTGGTAGATGGGTTTATGATGGATACGTCATCGCCTTTTTTACCTTGTATGACTGCAACATCAATACCTTCGCCAAAATCAATCGTACTATTGTTTAATAATCCAGATAAAAATAAAGTATCGCCGCCATTACCTAAATGGATGGTGCTATTGGATACATCATTTTGAAAAGCAATGACATCTTGATTGTTTTTTGTATCTACATCCAAATATGTTGTTTTGTTTTCAAATATTAATATATCACGACCATCGCCACCAATGATTTTAGCATAATCATTTTTATCCCCTAAGACTTCACCTTTGAAGGTGGCGGTATTTTTTATTTGCTGACTGTCTTTTTCCCCTATGTCTTGAATCATGGATGGTAAAAAATCACCCATTTGTTTTTTTGTAAAATGATAGCTATTAGCCAAATCTAATTGACCAGAAAATTTACCATTAATAATCACATCATCATGACCAGAACCTGTAAATACTTTTCCTTTGATATGACCAGTTAAATAAACAAAATCATTATCTTTTGTAACGGCTAAATATTGATTTTTTTCAATATTATGTCTGATCGTTTGAGTGGCAAATAATTGATTGTTAATTGTATTGTTACCGCCATCTAAAGAAACACGACCAATATTACCAATAAATCGCTGATAATGTGTTTGACTTTCATGAACAGATAATTTGTTATTATTTATAATGACATTATTTGTTTCTGTGTTGGAATAATTAATAATATTTGCAATAGATTTATCCATTGTTCCTGCAATATTTAGCTTATTATCAGAAATATTAATATTTTTTGCATTTCCAATTACTTGAAACATTTCTGTTCCAGAATTTGAAATTTTGTTGATATTAAAATTGTTGTGATGAATATTTACAGAACCGCGTAAATTATTCACTATTTGGTCTTCTTGAATATTTACAGGAGTTTCACTGCCATCTCTACTTCTAATAATATCAAAATTGGCTGTATTATTTGCAATAGTAATATTTCCCATTCCTTTTCCTGAAGTGGGATTATTATTTTTATCTAAATTAAAATAATCAACACCATTATTAATAATGCCAATAATGTATTTTGTTTCTTTTCCAGATATTTCATTATTGCGAATGATTAAATCATAGAGCATATCGGGTTCATGATTTCTAAATTCAATACCATAAGTGTGATGCTCATTCTTATAAACATCTATACCTGAAATTTTATTTCCTGATATTTCAAATATACCCGTATCAGCACTTTTAAAATGTTTATAATTTGCTTGGGTGTTAGTTTGCAAATGAATGCCTGAATATCCATAATAAGTTTGTCCATCAACATTAAAAGTATCATCCATAGGCAAACGAAAATCTGGATTCTGACTAATAATGTTATTTTTAATTTTGACATGATTCATAGTAAATTGTCGATTATAAACAGCAATCCCATACAATCTATCGCCATCCGAGGTATTGTTTTGAATTAAAACATTATTGCCATCATGCACATCCAAGCCTTTTCTAAAATTACCTTCAGTGGTGTTATTAATGTAAGTCACTCCCAAATTATAAGAACCAGCCATGGAAGCTGCACCATAACCTGTTCCACCATCATCTTGATGACCATTTTTGGCTAAAATATTATTATCTAATTTAAAGTTTTTTTGATAACTAAATAAAACACCAGCAACACGGTTGTCATGTAAATAACTATTAATCACTTTATTGTTATGACCGATAATAAAATCAGGGTCATTTTCTTTGATAACGTCTTTCATATAATCGTGTTTGTAAGTTTTTCCTGTATTGGGATTTACCTGAAAAACTTTTGCAGAACCAAAATGAATACCAGCACGATTTGCGCCCGATACTTCTACATTATCAATGGTTGTATGATTTACATCAAGTGCTAAAATTCCATTAACCTTTCCAAAATAAGTATCATTATGACGATAAAAATCCGTTTCTTTTTTGTGATGATACTGTATAGATAAATTGGAGATAAATTTTCCATGTTGACCATCAATTAAAATACCTGTATCTTCTTTTGAAATGGTGTCATTAGAATTAGCATTGTGTCGACCTTTTTGCTGTTTATCAAAATAAATGGTTGTTTTTCCTTGTCCATCACCAAATATTCCAGTAACGTTTTTATTATTTTCATTAATGGTGATGGGTGATGAAATATAAATATTGCCATTAAGATATAGAGCAACTTTATGACGATGAGCAAACGATAAGGCTTGATTAATTGCGTTAATACTGTCTGTTTTTCCAGTAACATCGGCACCAAAATCTTTTATATCAACATAATCGCCGTAAGTATTACTGTGATAAATTTTATACCCTTGTTCGGTTTCTTTAATACTATCTGCAGTAACAGCGATATTACTAATTTTTGTAGTTGTACTATTATATTGCGTAATATCTATTTCATCTTTTACTTGAATGGTAAAAGTTTTTTTAATTGATAATCCACCATTATCTGTTGCTGTAATATTGATGTTTAATGATTTATTTTTTTCATAATCTAAAAAAATATCATCTTTTAATTTTAGTTGGTTATTAACAATTTCAAAGCGATTATCATCAATATCAAATGTATGGGTATTATTTTTATCCATATCGATTGCAGATAATTCACCAATAATTGCGCCTTTTTTATTTTCAGAAACAATATTTGCGGTTAATACAATATCACTGGGCGGATTATTTGGATAGCTTGGATCATCTTCAACATTTAAAGTAAATTGTTTTTGCAGCGACAAACCACCCTTATCTGTTACTGTAATGGTCAAATTAATTTTTGGTTCGTCAGCAAAATCAATTTTTTGATTATCTTTAAGTTTTAATTGGTTATTAACAATCTCAAAACGTTCATCATTAATTTGATATTGATAAGTTTCGTTACTATCTTTATCAATGGTAGTAATTTTACCAATAATAGCACCTTGTTGATTTTCTAACAATGTGTCATTATCCAAAACTATATCTTCAGGTTTTTCATTGACATCTATAACGCTGATTGTAAATTCTTTTTCACTAAATAGTGATTGGTTATAAGCTGTAATTTTTATGGGGAGATTTTGTATCTTTTCATAATCAAAGTAGCTATTCGGTTTTAAAGATAATACCCCAGTATTTTCATCAACCATTAAATAGTCATTATCATTAATTTTATAACTAACTTTCTCGCCATCTGGATTATTTGCAGATACTTTTCCAATAACACCTCCAGTTATATTTTCATAAATAGACTGATTGTCTAACTGAATATCAGTTGGCGCTTCTTTAATATTATTTACATTAAATGTAACGGTTTTATTAACAGATAAACCGCCTTTATCTGTTGATGTAATGTTAAGCGTAATGGTTTTTTCATATTTATAATCTATTTGTTTATTCTCTTTTAACTTAAGAGAATTATCAACAATTTCAAATCGTTCATCATCAATAGTATAAGTATGAACGTCATTGATATCTGAATCAACTGTTTTAATATCTGCAATCTTTAAACCAGTGGTTTTTTCTGATAAATCTTGAGTCTGGTTGATAAGAATGTCCGTTGGTTTTTCATTAACATCTGTAATAGTTATCAGAAAATCTTTTTCTACAAACAACCCTTTTTTATCAGTGGCGCGTATTCCAATGATAGTTTGCGAAGTTTTTTCATAATCAAAAGCGTAGCCTCTTTTAAGTGTAACCTCTCCTGTTTTTTGATTAATATCAAATTGTTCATTGCCTTTGCTTAAACTATAAACAATCTCGTCATTTTTATCGTCATCATGTGCAAGGGCTTGTCCAATAACAATATCATCACTATTTTCTAATAGTGTATTTTGCTTAAAAGTAATATCACTAGGCGCATGGTTTTTTGGGTAATCAGGGTCATCAATTACAGTTAAAACAAATGTTTTTTGGATGGATAAACCGCCATTGTCATACGAAGTAATATTAAGAGTGACGGTAGGTTCATGGGCATAGTCAATCTTAATACCATCTTTTAATTTTAACGTGGTGCCAATTACCTCAAAACGTTGGTCACTAATTTGGTATCGGTGCGTATCGTTTGCATCTATGTCATTTGTGTGAAGCGTGCCAATGATAGCACCTGCTTGGTTTTCAGCAAGTACAGTGTGTGATAAGCCAATATCGGTGGGCGCATGATTCGTTGGCGTTGGCGTTGGCGTTGGCGTTGGCGTTGGCGTTGGCGTTGGCGTTGGCGTTGGCGT